>JAPOIA010000399.1 GCA_029979185.1 Alphaproteobacteria bacterium
ACAGGGCTCGGCTTCCGTCGGACTCGGGGTCTCCTCCTGGGGCGTGGACGGCGCGGGGAGCGAGCGGGGGGGGGCGGCACTCGCGCCGCGGGTCTAGGACGTCGCTGCCGGACGTTTCGTCGCGCCGCTCGCCGCCGCCGCCGCCGCCGAGGGTTGGGGACTGGAGGACGGAGGTGGAGGCGATGCGGGGCGCGTACGGAGGGGACGAGGAGGAGGGAGAGGGAACGGCGGGCGGGGGCGGGGGCGGCGGCGGCGGCGGCGGCGGCGCGGCGGGGGAGGAGGTTGAGTTTGGGGCGAGCGCGCGGTCGATGCGAGTGCGGGGTTTGCTCGACCTGCCGCCGCTGCCCGCGATGGGCGCGCCGAAGCCGCCGACGCTCACGCGGACGAGGGAGTAGGACGACGTGGAATCCAACCGTCAATCGGATCGAACGTGAACCAGTGCTCGAGTGCGAGAAACTATAATGTCTCCGTAGGATGCGTTCATCCAGTAGCTCCATCAGACGTCCCAGAAGCGCCCGAAGCTGAAGGTCTCGCCAGGGATTCCGCCCTAACTGTTTTCACAC
>JAPOIA010000400.1 GCA_029979185.1 Alphaproteobacteria bacterium
GCGGAAAAGCCGTAAGTGACGATCCGCCGGTCCTGCACGCGCGGCAAAATCGCCTGCACTTCGGGATGGTCGAGACACAGCAACGCCGCGCCATAGAAAGGCACATTGCCGACGAACTCGACAAACGCATCCTTCACCCGGTCGAAACTGCCATAATGGTCCAGATGTTCGGGATCGATATTGGTGACGACCGCAATCGTGCCGTCGAGCCGCAGGAAACTGCCGTCGCTCTCGTCGGCCTCCACCACCATCCAGTCGCTATTGCCCAGCCGCGCATTGGAGCCATAGCTGTTGATGATGCCGCCATTGATGACGGTCGGGTCCACCCCGCCCGCGTCCAGCAGCGCCGCGACCATCGACGTGGTCGTGGTCTTGCCATGCGTCCCCGCCACGGCAACGGTGGATTTGAGCCGCATCAGTTCGGCCAGCATCTCCGCGCGGCGGATCACCGGCACGCGCGTTTCCAGCGCCAGTTCGACCTCCGGATTGCCGCGCTTGATCGCGGTGGAGGTGACGACCACGGCGGCGTCGCCCAGATTTTCGGCCTGGTGGCCGAT
>JAPOIA010000401.1 GCA_029979185.1 Alphaproteobacteria bacterium
GTATATACAATATCACACGCCGGACTACGCGTTGACTCCTCGCGACTTCTACTCCGCGCCGAGCTTGGCCATGATCTTCTCGAGCATCGCCGCCGTCGCCTCGTTGCCCTTGGACATCTCCGCCTTCAGGTCCTCCTGCGACTTGGCGAGCAGCTCGGCAACCTGTTGCTCGGCGTGCGCCTTCACCGCCTCGATCTCGCGCTGCATCTCGCTGAGCTTCTCCTTCGCCTCGGAGATGTCGGAGTGCACGGACTTGGCGTCCTCTTCGCCGCCGCCGCCGCCGCCGCCGCCGCCAGCTTCCAACCCCTCCACCTTCTCCACGGCGGCGGCGACGTCGCCGCGGAGTTCCTCGAGCGCCTCCGCGTTGAGCCCGAGGCCCTCCGTGACCGTGCTCTGCAGCGCCGCCACCGCCTGCGCGGCGTGCGCCTCGCAGTGCGCGCGCAGCGTCTCCGACTCGGTGGTCAGGTCCGCGGCGAGCTCCAGCACCGAGCGCCGCAGCTCCTCGGCCACCGCGCCGACGGCTTCGGCGATTTTCGCCCCCACCGACGCATCTCC
>JAPOIA010000402.1 GCA_029979185.1 Alphaproteobacteria bacterium
CTTGTTGATGGTGATGATGGCGAAGCCTTGTCGCGCGGCATCTACCACACCTATCAGAACTGTAATTTGCGATTTTCGCAGCTCACCGCGCATAGCATGTTTGAAGAAAGCAATACCGCCACCAATTTGCCAGCCCAGATTGATATCAATGCTGGCAAGGGGCTTGAATATAAATTTGCCTTTATCCAGAAAGGTGGCGGGTCAGCCAATAAAGCCTTTTTGCATCAAAAAACTAAAGCGGTGCTTAACCCTGACTCGATGCGGGAATTTATACGCACGGCTATTTTGGAACTTGGCACCTCTGCTTGTCCGCCCTATCACCTTGCCATTGTAATTGGCGGCACCTCTGCAGAATTAACCATGAAAACGGTCAAAGCGGCCTCTATCAAGGCGCTTGACGGATTGCCGACCGAGGGCAACGCGCTTGGCCATGCGTGGCGCGATCTTGAATGGGAAGCCGAAATTCTGCAAATCACGCGCGATCTGGGCATTGGTGCGCAATTTGGCGGCAAATATTATTGCCACGATGTACGGGTGATCCGTTTGCC
>JAPOIA010000403.1 GCA_029979185.1 Alphaproteobacteria bacterium
CAAGAAAATTTTATGCTATCCAGATCAGCAGGTAGCTTCATGACAAAAGCCACTGCAATCGTAGCAACACTTTTTATTATTTGCAGTCTAGCTCTAACAATAATTTCTAGAGCAGAACTTACTCCTACGGGGTCGGTATTGGATACAGTTGAGGAAAAAACTGAAGACACACCTTCAATTCCAGAAAATAATTAATTAATCCTTTTCAATTCATTTTTTATTCGCTATAAGATACTTCCATGGCGCGATATATTTTTGTCACTGGCGGCGTGGTCTCTTCCCTTGGTAAAGGTCTTTCCTCTGCTTCACTAGCTTATCTTTTACAATCTAGAGGTTATAAAGTTAGAGTTAGAAAACTAGATCCATATTTAAATGTGGATCCTGGAACAATGAGTCCATTTCAACACGGTGAAGTTTTTGTAACAGATGATGGGGCGGAAACCGATTTAGACTTAGGTCACTATGAAAGATTTTCAGGAGTTTCAGCTAAAAAATCAGACAATATTACAACGGGAAAAATTTATAGTGATGTTTTAAAGAGAGAAAGA
>JAPOIA010000404.1 GCA_029979185.1 Alphaproteobacteria bacterium
GAATGGCCGCGGCATCACGAATTTCGTCCGTGCCCTTCAATTCTTCGGTGCCGATGTTGAGCAGGCGCACGCGCGGCCGGTCAAGATCGAAGGCAATGCGGGCATAGGCGGCGCCCATCACCGCGAACTGGACCAGGTTGCGCGCGTCGCATTCGGTGTTCGCGCCCAGATCCAGCATGATGGCATCATTGTCGCCCAGCGTCGGTAACATGGCGGCAAGGGCCGGCCGATCCACGCCGGGCATGGTGCGCAGCGCCAGCTTCGCCATCGCCATCAGCGCGCCGGTATTGCCGGCGGACACCGCGGCACCCGCGTCGCCTGCCTTCACCGCGGCGATCGCCATCGCCATGGAGCTGCTCTTCTTGCGAATAGCGACGCTTGGCTTGTCCGAACCGTCGACCACGCTGTCGCTATGAACGACATCGGACGCCGCCCGCAAATTGGGGTGACGGTCAAGCGCGGCCTTGATCCGCACTTCGTCGCCGAACAGGGTGAACCGCAGGCCTTCGTGCCGATGGCGGGCCAAGGCGGCACCGGCCATCATCAC
>JAPOIA010000405.1 GCA_029979185.1 Alphaproteobacteria bacterium
TGGCACCCATGTCAAGGGCGGACGAACGTACGGCCTGGCCGCCGAGGCGTGCGAAATGGGCAGCGGCGGGGGCGGGAACCGCGGCGGATCGGGCGGCGGCGTGATCCTCATCGGAACCAAAGCCAGCCCTGTGTGGAAGCTGACGCTGGCGAATGGCGGGACCGTCACGAGCAACGGCGGGACTGCCGGGGAGATGGGCGGGGGCGGGGGCGCGGGCGGCACGGTGTCGGCGACGATCGATTGGCGAGGCGGCTTCAGCGCAGATGCCCGATCGCGCTTCGGTGCAAAGGGAGGGTCCGGGGGCACTGGCGGCGGCGGCGGCGGCGGCGGCGGCGTGGCGTACATCCGGTGGACGTCACCCGCACCCGTGCAGTGGACGTACGAGGGGAGCAACGTCTCGCAGGACGTGCTGAGCTTCCGAGGTGGGAAGGCCACCTCGCCCGGCGAGGCGGGAACGAGCGGGAACGCGACGAGCAGCGACTGCCCTCCGGGACGTGCGGGCCCGGTGTGTGGGCCATGTCCAATCGGGACGTACAAGGGCGAGTGG
>JAPOIA010000406.1 GCA_029979185.1 Alphaproteobacteria bacterium
GTGCGCACCGGCCTGGGCCTGAAGGCGAAGATCAACCTGACCAGCCGCTTCGACCGGAAGAACTATTTCTACCCGGACCTGCCCCAGGGCTACCAGATCAGCCAGTTCAAGGACCCGATCGTCGGGGAGGGCGAGGTGCTGGTCGAGCGCGACGACGGGTCGACCTTCACGGTCGGCATCGAGCGCCTGCACCTGGAGCAGGACGCGGGCAAGAGCCTGCACGACCAGGACCCCAACGCCACCTACGTGGACCTCAACCGCGCCGGCACGGCCCTGATGGAGATCGTCTCCCGCCCGGACATGCGCTCGTCCGAGGAGGCGGCGGCCTACGTCAAGAAGCTGCGGACCATCCTGGTCTACCTGGGCAGCTGCGACGGCGACATGGAGAAGGGCAACCTGCGGGCGGACGTGAACGTCTCCGTCAGGCGCCCCGGCGAGGGCCTGGGAACGCGCTGCGAGATCAAGAACGTCAACTCCTACCGCTTCATCCAGCAGGCCATCGAGTACGAGGCCCGCCGGCAGATCGAGATCCTCGAGGACGGCG
>JAPOIA010000407.1 GCA_029979185.1 Alphaproteobacteria bacterium
CCATAGGTTTCTGTCAACCCGTAAACATGCGTCACCTGAAAACCCATTTCCTCCATCCTTGCGATCACCGGGGGCGGGGGCGGAGCCGCGGCAGTCATGATCTGGACCTGGTCTGAAAAAACACGTTTGTCCTGATCTTCAGCATTCGCAATCATTCCCATCACAATCGGAGCACCGCAGAGGTGCGTCACTCCATGTTTGACAATGGAATCATAGATGTTGGCCGCGTTGACTTTTCTCAGACAAACATGAGTCCCGGCCAATAAGGTGATGGTCCATGGAAAACACCAGCCGTTGCAATGAAACATCGGCAGCGTCCAAAGATAAACCGGATGCCTCCGCATTCCCCAGGCAAGGATATTGTCGATCGCTAGAAGATGTGCTCCGCGGCTATGGTAAACCACCCCTTTCGGTTTTCCGGTAGTTCCGGAAGTATAATTCAGACTGACCGCCTGCCATTCATCCTTCGGGAGATTCCATTCAAAATCTTCTTCTCCAGTTTTCAAAAACGCTTCGTAATCCATTTCCCCAAGCAGTTCTC
>JAPOIA010000408.1 GCA_029979185.1 Alphaproteobacteria bacterium
TGGGTGCAGCACGCACCCCAGCTCAAGCAAGGGGCGGTTCCAGGGACAAACACAACCCGAGTACCCCCCCCGGGGCAAGGCGCAAGGGGCACCCCCCCCTCCATAACCCCCGCGCCCCCGGGGACCCGCCGTGGACTGGGCGGCGAGGAACGGCGAGGGCTACGGCGCGCGCGCACGGCTCCGCGGGGCGGCGACGAAGCCGGACGCCTTGCTGGGCAGCGTCGCCACCGCGGGAGCCGCCGCCTGGATGCCGGCGGAAGGCCCGGAGGCGCTGGCGGCGGCGGCGGAGGCGGCGGCGGCGACGGCCGCCTGCGACGAGGTGGGGTAGAGGTAGGGGCCTGGCATGTTCGCCATCTGGCCCGAGAAGAGACGCTGCAGGTTCGACGCGCCGCCCGGAAGCGAGGACATATGATGCATGAACTCCGAGCTCAGCCCGCTCGGGAGGGTTATGGGAATGCCGCCGTTTGCGAGGAAGCTGTTGCTCCGCTGCAGCTGGAGACCGAGCTGGTCCGCCGCCCCGGGCGCCAACGCCGCGAG
>JAPOIA010000040.1 GCA_029979185.1 Alphaproteobacteria bacterium
GGCGCTGGAACACGGACTGGCTGAATATCCTCGCGCCTCCGGACAGTTCCTGCATGTTTCCGGCGCGAAGGTTGTTTTCGATGCATCGCGCAAACCCGGCGACCGTGTGGTGGAGATTTCGATTGGCGGTGCGCCTTTTGAGAAACGCAATTATTATTCTGTTGCTGCCAGCGACTTCTTCCTGCGCGGCGGCGACGGCTTTACGCAGTTCACCAATTCCCGATTGCGCACGCGGGTGGAGGACGCCAAGCTCATAGCCAATGACGTGATGGTCCATGCGCGTAAACTTGGAACGATTGCGGTCGCGCCGGAAGGGCGTGTCACGCCGCGTTGATGTGGGCTTTTTTGTTCTCTTTATGGAAAATATCATGATGTGGTTTTTTTAGCCGAAATCGGGATGACTTATTTTCGGGAGTCATTGCTTCAGGCCCTGTTTTGGTGCTTATTGCTATTGCCTGCAATCATTGCTTCGCGTAACGAGCGCGCGTCAGAAGGCCGGAGCGACATCGCCCGGATCCGGTTTGCAGGAGGCGCCGCATGGCACGGTCGAATTGGTTCGCGGCTCTTGCCGCAGGAGTTTGCGTATCTCTGGCCACGGCAACCGCCGGCGTTGCGCAACCGGTAACGTTCAAGGACAAGACGATCCGTATCATCGTCGGTTTTGGGCCGGGCGGTGGCTACGATTCCTATGCGCGTATGCTGGCGCGGCACCTCGGCCAATACGTTCCCGGCACGCCGCGGATCGTGGTGGAGAACATGCCGGGAGCGGGATCGCTGGTTGCGGTGCGCTGGCTCGACGGGCCTGCGCCGAAAGACGGCACGGCGATCGTCGCCTTCAATCCCGGCCTGATTACGCAGTCGATCCTCGAGCCGAAGAAGGTGATGAACATCAACTTCGCGAATTACAACTGGGTCGGCAACCTGACGCGCGACCAGCGCATCTGCTACGTCTGGGCAGCGAAGGGGATCAAGACATTTGATGAATTCCGCGGCGGTCAGGCACGTATATTCGGTGTACCTGCGCCCGGTGTTGCGAGCTGGGTCAATATAAAGACGATGGAGGGCCTGCTCGGCCTGAAAACGAAAATCATTGCGGGCTATAAAGGCTCTGCCGATATTCGTATTGCCATCGAGCGCGGCGAACTGGACGGCGATTGCGGCGCCTGGTCCTCGCTGCCGCAGGACTGGGTCGATGGCAAGAAGATCGTACCTGTGTTGAAGTTCTCGCGGACGCTGCCGGATGGAGCGCCGGCAAATATCGCCTATGCCGGCGATCTCATGAAGAGCGATGCCGACAAGCCAACTCTGGATGTCGTGAACGGCGCGGCGGAAATCGGCCGGCCCTATATCGCTTCGCTGAAAGTTCCTGCACCTGCCGTTGCGGTATTGCGGAAGGCCTTTGATGCGGCGGCAAACAGTGCGGCGATGAAAGAGGATTCGAAGAAGGCGCGTCTGCCGCTCGATCCCATGACCGCAGCTCAGGTGCAGGACCAGTTGAAGAAAATCTACAGCGCCCCGAACGAAGCCGTGGCGAGGGCAAAGGCGATCATGAAGCGGTAGCGGTATCCGGTCGCCCGTTCCATGTGCGCAGGAACGAGGCAACAAATGTCTCCGGTTCTCTGGCTGCCATGATCGTTCCCATCATGGCGGCGCCCGATACGCCTGCGGCGCGGACTTGCGCAAGGTTGTCCAGAGCAACGCCGCCCAGTGCCACGATCGGCAAGCCCGTCTTTGCCGCGCCGGCGATGACGTCCGTGCCGAGCGCCGGCCCGTAGCCGGGCTTGCTACTTGTGAGGAATATCGGACTGAGCGTTGCATAGTCCGCGCCTGCGCTGGCAGCGTCTAACACCTCCTGCAGGCTGTGCGCCGACATGCCGATCAGGGCTGCAGCGCCCATGCGCTTACGTGCGTATTCAACATCGCCCGCTGTCGAGACATGGGCCGCTGTCGCCTGCACTTCGACTGCCAGCTCGACATCGCTGCCGATGGAAACCAACGCTCCGTATTGTGCCGCCAGTTGCAGTAGGCGATGCGCGAGGTGCTTGCGTTCGGCATGCGGTAGATCCTTGTCGCGGAACCACAGCCACTTGCCGCCGCCTGCGAATATCCGCTCCACCTGCTTGGCGAGCGGTACGCTGCACAGCGACCGGTCGGTAACCGCCAGCAAGGGGCAGGGCAGTGGTCTCACGCCTGTTGCCTCACGATCCGACAAGGCCGAATTGCGGGCTCGAGGGTTCGGCGCGTCCGCGCTTGGGGATACGGCCCGCCAGATGCGCCAGCCGTCCGGCCTTGACGCCGTGCATCATCGCGGCGGCCATGGCGACAGGATCGTCGGCCTTGGCGACGGCGGTATTGAGCAGCACGGCGGATGCCCCCAGCTCCATCGCGATGGTTGCGTCGGACGCCGTGCCGAGGCCGGCGTCGACTATCACCGGCACCTGCGAGCGGCGGCAGATGAGTTCGATATTGGCCGGATTGACGACACCCATGCCGGAGCCAATGAGCGAACCAAGCGGCATGACCGCGGCCGCTCCGGCGTCCGCCAGCCTTTCGCACATCACCGGATCGTCGGTGCAATAGGGCAGGACGACAAAGCCTTCGTCGACGAGGTGGCGGGTTGCTTCCAGCAGTTCTATGGCGTCGGGATACAGCGTCTCGCGGTTACCGATGACTTCGACCTTGATCCAGTTGGTGTCGAGCGCCTCGCGCGCCAGTTCCGCCGTGAGGATCGCGTCGCGGGCGGTTTCGCAACCGGCGGTGTTGGGCAGGAAGCGATAGTTCATCAACAGGTTCACGGTGTCGGAGCCGCGCTTGTCGAGGGAGATGCGGCGGATCGACATGGTGACGACCTCGCATTCGCTGGCCTCCACGGCCTCCACCATGACGGACTGGTTCGGGTATCCGGCGGTGCCGAGAAACAGGCGCGAGGAGAGTTCGACGCCGGCGATGGTGAATGTGTCGGATGCGGTCACTTTAGTCTCCTGTTATCCGCCCTGCATGGCGCGTACGATTTCCACCTGGTCGTTCTCGCTGACCGGCGTTGTGTCCCATTGAGCCTTGCGCACAACCTTGCCATTGAGCGAGATGGCGTAGCCCCTGTTGCTTTCCAGTTCCAGATCGGCGGTTTCTTCCTGCCACAGCGCCATGATCGTTGCGGCGCTGGTTTCGGTGTCCTTGCCGTTGACCTTCAGTTTCACATCATTCTCCTGCGGGTACTTTTGCGGCGGCAGGGACCGGCTTGCGGAACCGGTCGAGCCCAAATCCGGTTGCGGCGCCCTGCATTGTTCCAGCGGTCAGAAGCTGCTCGAAGGCCTGTCCGGTAATAGGGGCGAGCAGGATACCGTTACGGTGATGGCCGGTAGCCAGCGTCAGGCCGGGGATGCCGGTCTCGCCCATGATCGGGGCGTCGTCGTCGGACGTCGGACGGAAGCCGGACCAGATGGCTTCCACTTCCATTTCCTCGCTCGAGGGCAGGGCGCGGTGCAGGCCTTCCAGCAGGGCCAGCGCGCCACCTGCCGTCACTGCTGCGTGGAAGCCCATATCCTCGACGGTTGCGCCGACGACAAGGCGGCCGTTCCTTTTCGGCGCCAGATGGATCTGCTCGGTCCACACGACATGCGAGAGCGTGCCGGTCTGGCGCGTCGTGATCAGCGACATGGCCTGACCGCGCAGGGGCCGCATCGGCACATCGACGCCAAGCGGCTCGATCAGGTCGTTGGCCCATACGCCATTGGCGATGACGACGGACTTTGCCTTGCACAGTCCTGCAGCGGTTTGCAGGCCGGTTGCCGCGCCACCGGCTGTATCCACAGCCGTGACGGCAGTATTCTCGAACAGCAAGCCGCCCTGCCTGACGAAGGCGCGGGCCAGCGCCGGGACCATCGGGCGCGGATCGACCTGGTGGTCGCCCTTGCACAGGATGCCGCCGGCGACGGAGGCGCGCAGGCCCGGCTCCAGCGCGCGGGTCTCGCGGGCATTCAGCCATTGCGCATCGAGGCCGCAGCGCTGCTGCAATTCGTGGCGGAAGCGCAGGCGCTCCACCTCGTCGCGATTGTTGGCGACCAGCAGCGTGCCTTCGTCGCGATAGTCGATATCGATGCCGCTTTCGGCTTCCAGCATCTGGCGGTAATGCGGCCACAGGGCCTGGCTTTCCAGCGCCAGTTTCAGGAGTTCGTCGCCGCCCGGCTCGTGCTCGGCAGCGGCGGCCAGCATGCCAGTGGCGGCAAGGCTTGCGCCGGCACCTGTCGTGTCACGGTCGAATACGGCGACCGACATGCCGCGCGCTGCCAGCCGCCAGCCGATCGACAGGCCGATGACACCGGCGCCCGCGATGGCGACATCCACCTGAGTCGGCATGTCCGGGCGTTCCCCCGCGGGGACCATGGACGTGTCTTCCGGCGCGGCGAGGCGCCTACCGGGATCAAGGTTGAGGCTCGAATAGTCAGCCAAATCTCACTCCGCAATTTCGGCGGAGGGTTGGATCGGCGCTCTTGCAGGCGAAATCCAATCCCTACGCCGGTATGAACCGGATCAGGTTCGAAGGATTTCCGCGCCGCCTGGGGTGCTTGCGTGAAGCGCCTGTGGCCCAGCGGTTTCTCAGCCCCTTGCCGGGGATCTCCCTGGAATGGCCGAACGCTAGGACAGGGCCGGTTTTGTGTCAATAGAATGAAGAGGTAAAGCCGCGCCCTTGCCCTTCGGGACGCAAACCTGCGGTTTACTCCTCAGGGTCAGGGGCGGCTGGTGCTCCCTGGCTCCTACTTCAGTCCCGACAGTTCCTTCGCCTTGTCGATCACCGCTTTCGGATAGGCATAGGCCTCGGCGATGACTTTATCGACCTCCTCGCCGGAGACGAGATCGACGTCGCGCTTGGCCTTCTTCGCTGCGGCGATGAAGTCCGGGTCCTTCATCGTTTTTGCAAAGGCATCGCGATACATCGCCAGCGTTTTTGCGGGCAGGCCGGGCGGGGTGACGACCGGCCAGGCGATCAGCGTATCGATGACCATTAGGTCGAGCGCCTTCTTCCCGGTATCCGTCTTGACGAGATCGCGCATCAGTGGCGCGTTGGGGAACAGCGGGCTTTTGGTGCGGGCGAACTGGGCGATGATGTTGAGCTTGCCTTCCTGCACCCAGGCGAGCTTCTGCGCCTTCAGCCCTTCCCACGCATAGCCGCAGACGGAATCGACCTCGCGCTTTTCCAGCGCCGGCTGCAGGTGGTTGAGGCCCTTGTAGCCGGAGACGATCTTGAACTTCGTGCCGAGCAGGATGTTCATCGCCAGCGGATAGGTGAACGTGCGCGAGCCGCGGCCGGTGGAGCCGGCGGTCACTTCCTTCTTCGTGGCGTCTGCAATGGTCTTGATTCCGGATTCGGCCCAGATCGTGCACAGGTTGACGCCCGACGACATGGAACCGAGCCATCCGAGCTTGCGCGGATCGTATTTCACCTTGTTGTTGCCGAACATGGCTTCGGTGATCGTGCCGGCGCCGATGACGCCCAGCACCGAGCCGTCCTTCGGGGCGATATTGGCCAGATAGTTGGTGGCCACGATGGAGCCCGCACCGGGCATGGTCTTGACGATGATCTTTGGACTGCCCGGCAGGTATTTGGGCATGTGCTGGGAGACCAGCAGGCCGGTCATGTAATAGGCGCCGCCGGAACCGAAGCCGACGATGATGGTGATGGGCTTGTTGCCCTGCGCCGTTGCGCTGCCTGCAAGGGCCAGCGAGCCGGCAAGGCCCGCAGCCAGGGCAATCCTGAATCCTGCCATGAGTAAAATCCTCCCCTGAGCGGTACGCTTACCCTCAAGCGCCCGCTGTTTCGATGGGAAGATATTGCCCGATTTTGCCGGATGCTGGCAACGGGTGGGAAGCGATAGCTACAGCTTCTTGCCGCGATCGTTGCTGTCGCGGTCGTCCTCGCCGTCCGGTACGACCAGATAGGTTGCGTTGGCGCTGACCGAAATCTGCCGCAGGCCGTTGCCGCTGTCCTGCACATAGGATCGAACGTTCAGATTGGTGATCCGGCAGCTGCCCTTGAAGACCTTGGTGATGAAGTCGCATTCGCGCGAGGCTACCTCGTAAAGGGAGCGGCGGGCGCTTTCGGTGGCCTTTGCCTCCGCTTCCACGTCGGATGGGCCGGATATTGGCACATTGGTCTGGAAAGACGCCGAGACCTGCATGCCCTTCATGCCGGGCATGGGATAGAAGCTGCGTGCGTCGGCGGAGGGAGCTGTGAGGCAGGCTGCCAGAGCAGCGGCCAGGATTGGGGCGGTCCGTTTCATGTGCGGGCTCCGGTCGGGCAATAGTCGGTTGGCGTTGCTTCCGACCAGAATAGTCGAACGACATGGAAGCCAAATTGCGGCAAAGGACTCAATTCTATTGATTTCAGAAATTTCTGCTTAACAGGGATGCTTGCCGTGGCGCGCTTGCGCACCAGATATTTAGCGGGAATAGTTCAGGCAGAGGGTATCCAGATGACATTGCGGCGCAGTTCCAGACAGATGTTCCCCACACTGCTGGCGGCGGCGCTCTTGCCGGTTGCGAGTGCATCGCATTGGCAGACAGCGGCCAGCAGGCAGGGCATGCAGACAGGCGATATGCAGGCCGTGGGCAGCTTCTCTATAGACCGGACCGAGGTGCCTATCGCCGACTTTGCCCGCTTCGTAGCGGCGACCGGCCTGCGCACGAAGGCAGAGCGGGAGGGTGGGGGCCTCGTCTACGAAGCCGGTTGGACGAAAAAGCCGGGCTGGACCTGGCGTACGCCGTTCGGAAAGCCGGCGAGTGGCAATGAACCGGCCGTGCATGTGACGTTCGGTGAGGCGAAGGCCTATTGCGCCTGGGCCGGGAAGCGGCTTCCCACGGACAGGGAATGGATGCTGGCCGCCTATACGGAAAAGCGCGTCAATCCGCCGGCGCCATTCGTTGCCGGCCAGTCCTATCCCTATCCCACGGGCGGCAAGCCGGCCGGAGCCAACTGCCTTGGCGACTGCGGCGCGACACCGGCCATCGATTACACGTCCGTCCTGACGCGCGGCAAGGGGCCGGCGCCTGCCGGTTCCACGAAAGCGGGCGTCAACGGTCTTTACGACATGGGCGCCAATGTCTGGGAATGGGTCGATACGGATGTTGGCGGCGAAAAGATCACGCGTGGCGGGTCCTGGTGGTATGGCGCTGCACAGATGCACGCGGGGTACCGGGCGACCAAGCCGCCCGACATGGCGGTGGTCTATATCGGTTTCCGGTGTGCGAAGAATAATCCCAAGTAAGGCTTCAGGTGCGTATCAGCGAGCAGCCGCGCGGGCGAGGCCAGGCTTCAGATAGATATCCCAACATGGAGACAGGCGCTGCCTTACGCGGTCGCGGAGCACCGGCTCGAACATGGAAACCAGATAGTGCCTGGTCGGGGTCACCGGGCAGCGGGGCGAAAGGATTGCGTCGGCCCTGTGTGCTGCTTGCAGGCGCATGCCGGTCAGTGGCGGGATGGACCTGCCTTCGGTGCGGCCTATCGACATGTGCAGCACCGGACGGCGGCCGAGCAGGGCCGGCAGAGGATCGGTGAAATCAAGGGTAATGAGCTGGTTGATGCGCAGGTTGTGCCGGGCTTCAAAGGAGCGGATGGCCCTGACCGCCTCTGCTGTCGCCATCATCCATGACAGCTGGAAGCCGGGTTCGGAATACAACAGGTAGGACTGGTACTGACCGCCTGCGGCCAGCTTGTCGAAGGCCGCCCTGTTGTCCGCATAGTGGGCGTTCATGATGCGGGCGCGTTCGATCAGGTCCTGCCGCGCAGAAACCGTGCCGAGCAGGCCGATCTCCTTCTCCTGCAATGGCTGGTATTTCAGGCTCACCGCAGCCAGGCGAATGATGCGATTGGCGTGACTGACGGTGACCGGCATTATTGCCAGTCCTGCCAGAACCGCTATCGCCACCGCATTGCGCCCGGAGAAAGGCCAGCGCGTATAGAGGATCGACAGCAGCAGCGGCCATAGCAGAATGAATTCGAGGCTGCCGGCGTTCTGGCTTTCGTAGACGATGCAGCCTGTCAGGACGCTGAGCAGCCAAACGCCATCAAGGTCGGCGGCAGTGCGGATGCGGCTCCAGAAGCCGGCTCCGGTTCCGCATGCGAACAATCCGGCGATGACCGGCCGGGCATTCCACAGCAACAACAGGGCAAGGGCCGTCGCCGGAGCAGTGACGTCAAGCCGGTAGAGGAAGGGCTTGCGCAATTCGCCAAGCAAACCATCCTGGTTCAAAGCTGCGAGCGTGGCGATGTCGGAGAGATAGGCCGTCACGATACCAGTCTGAAAATCGATCGCCAGTGCGACAGCAACCGCCGCGATGGATGCGAACCAGATTGTCCTGCGGTGGACCATGCCGGCGAAGATTGCATGGACGATGAGCCCCACTCCGACGGCAAAGCCGGTGATCTTGGTGAAGAACAGGGCCAGCATGACACCAGCCAGTAGCGCAATCTGCGCCCGGGCGTGATCGGTGAACAGGATTACCGTCAGCAGCACATAGAGCAGCAGCGCGGCATGGCGATTGTAAATACCGTAACCGTCGATGCCGGGCATCGGATAGGCTTCCGTTGTGTTGACCGGGAAGGCGGCGAAATAGAGAAACGGCAGAAGCAGCGCCAGAGCGAGAATTCGGTTGTGGTGTGCAACCTGCGCTATGGCGCCAGCCATCAGCGGCAGTGCGACGAGGATCACGCCCCAGTTCGCCAGCAGCGCAACCTGTCCGTCCGGAAAAAGGGCCTGCAGGATTGCGAAGCCGAAATATTCCAGCGGACCGGCGGGCGTGAAGAAATCCACATTGGGAAGCTGACCGTTGGCGATACGCCAGGCGGCGTCGGAATAAAGCGTCACATCCCAGTAGGAACCGCCAACAGGCAGGCGCAGCGGCAACACAAGCGCAAGGCACGCCATGGCGACGAATGCGCCGATCCACAGGGCAGGAGAAAGCGCAATGTCGCCAAAGCTGCTCTGCCAACCGAACCGGTACGGCATCCGCGCCGGGGCCGCTGACCGGCGGGCCGTACCTGTGTCATTCCGGGACAGTGTGTTCGTCATTGATGCCGTTTTCCTGCCTCTTCAGCCGATTTGGCCTTTCAGGCATTGGAACAGCAACATCGGGGCCACCGCATTGAGGAAAATTCTTTTGCGGCGCTTGCACTTACATTGTTCGACCGGAGGCGCTGCCGGTTATTTCAGCCGCGCCATGAACGTCGCCAGCCGCATCAGGCCTTCCGGCCAGGGGCCATGACCGGAGTCGGCATTGATGTGGCCTGCCTCTCCGGCATCCACGACCTGCGCGCCCCAGTCCAAGGCCATGCTTTCGGACTCTTCCATCGTCGCATAGGGGTCGTCGCGGCTGGCGATGACGAGCGAGGGAAAGGGCAGGGGAGCTGCGGGTATGTCCGCGAATGCGGGGTCGATGACATCCAGCTTTTCCAGGACGCGCGCCGACGGCGGCGTAACCAGGAAGGCAGCGCGCACGGGCGTTCCAGCGTCATTGGCGGCGTCCGGTCCGTGCATGTCCTGCATGGCATGGACGATGGCCAGCGAGCCGAGCGAATGGCCGATCAGGACGACAGGCTTTTCGCAGGCGGCAGCCGCTTCTACGATAGCGCTTGTCCAGGCGCTGAAGTCGGGGCGGTCCAGCTCCGGCAGGTCGACGGTCCGGCCACTCGAAAATTTTTCGGCCCAGCGATGCTGCCAGTGCCCGGGTCCCGATCCGCCGAGGCCTGGAACGAACAGAATATCGGCTTCCGATACGCGCATGTCTCAACTCCTTGCGCGCTATGTAGTCATCTTTTGCGGAAACGCCAGTACGCCGGCGGGATCGATGCGAATGCCGGCCCGCTCTCCCGGTGCTGGCGCATATCCGGTCGGAAGATGAGCATGCAGCGGATTGTCCAGGCCTGCGACGGCGATGTTGACCGCGTCGGATTCGCCGAGGAACCGTCTGCTCACGACCGTTCCTTCAAGATCCTCGGTACCTGCAATGACGAGGCTGATAGCCTGCGGCCGGATGCCGACAAGGCACGGGCCATCGGCAACCTTGTGCGCGGGGGAGAAGGAGCCAATCGGCGTGCGCACCATGTTGCCGGACGCCTCGCCGTCGATTTCGTTGAGATCGCAAAAGTAGCGCGCTGCAAAAAGCGTGGCCGGTTTGCAGTAGATCTCCTCGGGCGTTCCGGTCTGTACGATCACGCCTTCACGCATCAGGACGATACGGTCGGCGATGGACATGGCCTCGATGGGATCATGGGTTACGACGACGCAGGTGGTGCTGCTCTGGCGCAGGAGCATCATCGTTTCCTCGCGGATGCTCTCGCGGGTACGCTGGTCGAGATTGGAGAACGGCTCGTCCATCAGCAGGATGCCGGGGCCCGGCGCGAGGGCGCGGGCGAGGGCGACGCGCTGCTGCTCGCCGCCGGAGAGCATATGCGGGTAGTCGTCGCCATAGCGGGCAAGGCCGACGCGCTCGAGCGCTTCGCGAGCGATGGCTTGCGCCTGAGATGCGGGCAGTTTCGACAGGCCGAATTTCACATTGCCGGATATGGTCAGATGCGGAAACAGGGCATAGTCCTGGAACATCAGCCCGATACCGCGCGCTTCCGGCGGTACGAAAACACCGGGGCCGGTCACCATTCTGCCGCCAAGATGGACCGTGCCCGCATCCGGCTTTTCGATGCCTGCCGCAACCCGCAACATGGTTGTCTTGCCGCAACCGGAATGTCCGAGCAGGCACACGGTTTCGCCCGCCTCGACGGTGAGCGACACGCTGTCGAGTGCAACGGTCGCGCCGAAACGCTGGCTTATGTTCTCAATTTGCAGTGACACCGCCCCTGTCGCGGCGGCGGCGGGCCTGGATGTGCCCGCTGTCTGCAGTTTGCTCAATTATATCGTCCCTTCCGAGGCCCGGGAGGCTTCAAGATGACGCCTTATGGCAGGCCGATCCGCTCTTGTCATCTTTCGGCCGGTGGCGGGCTGTAGCCGGCGGGCTCTCCCTGCAGAAGCCCCGCTTCGATGCCCGCCGTCCGCCCTTGCGCCAGCGCGTCATGGGCAAGCGCCGGCCGCCGCGACAGGCGCGCAAGAACGATGACCGGAACAAGGCCGAACAGGACAATGGCAAGCGCGGCTACCGAGCCGTCTTCATAGACCCCGCGCGCAGCCTCGCCGTAAAGTTGTGTCGCCAGCGTTTCGAAGTTCAACGGCCGCAGCAGTAATGTCGCCGGCAATTCCTTCATGCAATCGACGAAGATCAACAGGGCTGCCGCGCCAATGGCTGGCCGCAGCAGTGGCAGATGGACCCGGCGGATTGTTCCTCCTGCCGTTTCGCCCAGCGTGCGCGATGCATAGTCGAGGGACACGGGAAGTTTGGCGAGGCCCGATTCCACTCCGCCTGCGGATATGGCCAGGAAGCGCACGACATAGGCGTAGATCAGGGCAGCGCCAGTGCCGGTAACGATCAGGCCGGGCGATACGTTGAAGAGCGTTTCGATCACGTCTGCAAGAGCATTGTCGAAAGCAGCAAGCGGGGTGAGAAGCCCGATCGCGAGCACGGTGCCTGGTACCGCATAGCCGAGACTGGATATCCGCAGCAGCGCGTCCGATGACTGGGAGCGTAACAGCCGCGCCGTATATGCCACGAAGAAACCGATGACGACAGCGACCAGGGTCGCGGCGACCGCCATTGACATGGTGTTGAAAATTGCGTGCCAGACTTCCGCCGAAATGCCGGCCTGATGGATCCGCTTCCATGCCTCGACGACGAGGTATGCTGCCGGCATCAGGAAGCCGAAGGTGACCGGCACGGATGCGATGAGGATTGCCAGTGCAGCCCGCATGCCGGTCAGCTTTAGCGGTGTCGCGCGTCTTGCGCGCTGTGCCATCGACACATAGCGCTGACGGCGGCGGGCCCAGCGCTCCAGCAGTATCAGCGAGACTACCAGCGCCAGCATGGCAAGGGCGATCTGCGCCGCGCCCGGCAGATTGGTGCGGTTCACCCATGTCGCGTAGATCGATACCGACATGGTCTGAATGCCGAGGAATTCCGAGGCGCCGATATCGTTCAGCGCTTCCATCAACGCCAGCGATGCGCCGACCGCGATGGCCGGGCGGGCGAGCGGCAGGGCGACGCTGAAGAAGACCCGCCTGCGGCTTGCGCCAAGCGTGCGCGCCACTTCGAGTATGGAGCCGGCCTGCATCAGGAACATCGCCCGGGTCGAAAGATAAACATAAGGGTAGAGAACGAAGCTCAGGAGGAAAATGCATCCGGCCATGCTGCGCACTTCCGGAAACCACAGGTCGCGCGGGTTGGTTATGCCGAGGATCGCGCGAAGCGTTCCCTGCACGGGACCGGTGGGATGCAGCAGGTCCAGGTAGACATAGGCAACGATGTAGGTCGGTACGGCGAGGGGCAGCAGCAGCGCCCATTCGAACACACGCCGGGCAGGAAATTCATACGCGGTCAGCAGCCAGGCGAGGCCCGCGCCTATCGTTATGGTGATGATGCCGACGCCGGTCAGCAGCAGCATCGTGTCGCGCAGGGCGAAGGGAAAGACATTGTGCAGGATATGCGGCCAGAGATCCCCCGAACCCTGCGCGGCGATGATCGCCAGCGCAATGACCGGAGCGGCAACGAGAGCGGCGACGAGCGCCGATAGCAGCAGCCAGCGCCGTTCGCCCTTGTGTCCGAACAGGGCCGCGCCGGTCCATGTGATATTCAAGCTGCTGCTCGTCAATGATTATGCCTGTATCCGGATTTTGCCTGTAACCAACAGAGAAGGGGGGCGGCGTACCGCTCCTTTTAGACTACCCTGCCGGTTTGTCGAACCGCCTGCGTGCAGATGCCGCCGCGCGCCGCGTTTGTTCACGGTTCAGTTGTTGAACCGCACCTTGTCGACCAGTTCGCTGGCCTGCTTGCGATGCTTGACGATCTCGCTGACCGGCAGCGGATCAATCGTCAGTTTTCCCAGCTTGGCGATAATGGGGTCGACCTTGGCGCCCTGTTTCACGGGATACTCGTAGTTGCCCTCTGCATAGCTCGTTTGCGCTTCGCCGGAGACAAGATATTCGAGCAGCTTGACTGCGTTGGCCCTATTGGGCGCATGCAGGGCGACAGCGGCGCCGGAAATGTTCACATGGGTGCCGCCTTTCTCGAATACCGGCAGAATGGCGTCGATGGCGGCGCCCCATTTCTTCTGCGCTTCGCCACCGGCCCCGGAACGCATCAGGCCGACGTAGTAGGAGTTGCCGATGCCGATCTTGCAGATGCCGCCAAGAATGTCGCGGGCCACCGCGCGGTCGTTGCCGCCGGGCTTGCGCGCCAGATTGGCCTTCAACCCTTTAAGCCAGACTTCCGCCTTTTCAGCGCCGTGATGAGCGATATAGGCGGCAATCAGGCCGGTGTTGTAGGGATGCTGTCCGGAGCGAATGCACAGCCCACCTTTCCACTTTGGATCGGCAAGGCCCTCGTAGGTTACCGACTTCAGGCCCAGCTTCCTGTCAGCGTAGAGGATGCGCGCGCGCATCGACATGGAGAACCAGTGACCTTTCGGGTCGCGCAGGTTGGCCGGGACAGCTTTTTCCAGAACGTCTGACTTGACCGGCTGGGTGACGCCCTTGTCGACCAGATCGAGCAGCTTGCCGTAGTCGACCGTCATCAGAACATCTGCCGGGGAGCGCTTGCCTTCTGCGCGCACACGCTCGGCCAGCCCGTCCTTGACGAAGACGGTATTGACCTTGATGCCGGTTTTGTTCGCGAACTTCTCCAGCAGCGGCTTGATCAGCCCGGGTTCACGGGTGGTGTACAGATTGACGGCCTGTTGCGCTGCCGCCGGCGCAGCGATCGATACTGCCGAAAGGCCTGTAGCGATTGACAGGATGGTCAGCAGTGCGTTGCGGCGGTTCGATGATGCAAGGTTCATCGTGTCTCCCCTTCAATGAATACATGTCGTGCGCTTCT
>JAPOIA010000409.1 GCA_029979185.1 Alphaproteobacteria bacterium
AACCCGAATTTCCCTCGCCCGATCCGCCGCACAATCCCAATGAACTGCGCGATCTGCTGAAACAGACCTATGGCGTGCCGCTGTTCCAGGAACAGGCGATGAAGCTGGCGATCGTCGCGGCCGAATTCACCCCGTCGCAAGCGAACCAGCTGCGCCGGTCGATGGCGACCTTCCGCCATGTCGGCGGCATGGACAAGTTCCGGGAAAAGATGATCGGCGGCATGGTGCGGCGCGGCTACAAGCGCGATTTCGCCGAACGCTGCTACAGCCAGATCGAAGGGTTCGGCAGCTATGGCTTCCCCGAAAGCCATGCGCTCTCCTTCGCGCGGCTCGTCTATGTTTCGGCCTGGATCAAATGCCACCAGCCCGCCGTGTTCGCCTGCGCCCTGCTCAATTCCCAGCCGATGGGCTTTTACGCGCCCGCGCAGCTGGTGCGCGACGCGCGCGAGCACGGCGTCACCATCCATGGCGTCGACGTGAATATGAGCCGGTGGGACAATCATCTAGAACCCCTGCTGCGCTCGCGCCGAAGC
>JAPOIA010000410.1 GCA_029979185.1 Alphaproteobacteria bacterium
CAATTCTATGTTGATATTGAAGGGCATCCTCATGATGAGAACGTAAGATTAGCTCTAGAAGAATTAGACTTCTTTTCGAGTGAATTGAGAATTCTTGGCGTATATTATGCAAGTGATTTGAGAAAAGAAATAAACAGCCAAGAGAGCTTTCTAAAATAAAAATAGATAAGACAAGTATAAATAAGAAGTATTTGTACCAATATCAAAATTCATTTGTTATACTTAACAACGAGAAGTTAGTGTTGGACGTAATTGTCGCCAATCGGGTCAGGTCTGGAAGGAAGCAGCCCCAACGATTTTTTTACGGGTCAATAACTAGCTTCTCACTTTATTTTCATCTGGTATTGAGTAGAATAAGTTGCCAAACACAGAATATAAAATTCTTGCAAGAAAATATAGACCAAGCTCTTTTGCTGAACTTATTGGTCAAGATAGCATGGTCAGCACCATTTCAAACTCAATCCATTCAGGTAGAATCCATCAAGCATACCTATTCACTGGGATAAGAGGTATAGGTAAAACTACCACAGC
>JAPOIA010000411.1 GCA_029979185.1 Alphaproteobacteria bacterium
GGCCGCGGGAGGAACCCGCCCCCGCCGCCGCCCGGGACGTTCCCGGGGAGCACAGGCGCGAGCAGCGAGCTCACGCCGCCGCCGCCGCCGCCGCCGCCGTCTCCGCCGTCGTTCGAGTCCGCGCCGCCGCCGCCGCCGCCGCCGCCGCCCGCCGGATTGAACGTGTCCACGTACCGACTCCTGACGTGCGACAGCGAGGCGGTGCGGCTGAGGGTCGTTCCATACAAGCGAATGTCGGGGTGGAGTTGAAAGGCGTCAGTTGGAGTTGAAAGGCGTCGAGGGCGGGGATTGAAAGCGAGGGATGGGCGGAGAGAAGCGCCGGGCAAAGTCCTTAAGGATCGGCGTTCACCACGCGAACGCGGTCGTATGGGGACCAGTGTATAGAACGCACCTCACGATTTCCGTCAGCGTGACGAGCGCGTCGGCGCGTTTCGCCGCCGCCGCAGGCCGCGCCGCGCCGGCGTCGCCGCCGCCCGGCGGCGGCGGCGCGCCCACGCACGCGAGTCGCGCGATCTCGCGCATCGCGCGCC
>JAPOIA010000412.1 GCA_029979185.1 Alphaproteobacteria bacterium
GCGCAGCGCCTCGGGCCTTCAACGGTGCGGTTCTGTTGTTGAACGATCCCACGGCGCGCCGCCGCGAAATAATAGTGTCCCCGTAGCGGGCGATGACGACGGCAAAGCGGCAAAGTCGCGTCCGCCGTCCCAGCCTCGGCTCACGACGCCGCCGCCGCCGATCGGGATCCGCCCGTCGTCGCGCCAAAGCCGAGGAGGCGCCGCCTCGGCCCGCCAGCTGTGCCGCCCGCCTTCAACCGCCTCGCGTCGAATCGACCCAGCGTCCTCGCGCCGCCGCCGCCGCCGCCGCCGCCGCCTGCGCCCGCGCCCGTGCGCAGCGTGAACGGCGCGTCGCCGGAGTCGTCCGAGGGGTTCAACTCCGAACCCTTCGTCTCACCGACGATTCCCCGCCTCGCGGCGACGCCGATGGACGCGAGCGCCTTGCGACCTTTGGCGTTCCCGAGCTTCGCCGCAGCCGCGCCGCCTCTTCTACCCAGTCGCTCCTTCACAGCCTTGAGATCCTCCGCGGACGGTAGGAACTTACGCCTC
>JAPOIA010000413.1 GCA_029979185.1 Alphaproteobacteria bacterium
GCGCGCCCGCCGCGGCCGACGCCTCGGCGGAGGCGGAGCTTCGCGCGCGCGTCGCCGAGCTCGAGGCGCGCGTCGCCGCCGCCGCGCCGAAGCCGCCCGCTGCGGGCGACGAGTGGGGCGACGCGCTCGGCCTGGACAGCGACGAGGAGTCGTCCTCCGTGAAGAACGTCGCCGATGCGCCCGCGCGTGCGGTGACGACGGCGACTGCGGAGACGCAGGCGGACGACGATGCGCTGGAGGAGGTGCGCCGCGAAGTTGCGCTCCTGCGCGAGGCGAACGAGGAGCTCCTCGCGCGGCAGCAGCACGCCGCCGCCGCCGCCGCCGCCGCCGCGTCCCCCGCGGCGATCGACGCCGCGCTCTCGCGCAACAACGCGGCGTGGGCCACGAAGCTCGCGCAGAGCGAGCTCGCCGTGACGGAGGCGGAGGAGAAGTCTGAGCGCGCCGCGCGCCGCGTCGCCGCGCTCGAGGCGGAGTGCGAGACGGCGAAGCGCGACCTGCTGGAGATCCGCACGCGCGAGATCGCCGTGG
>JAPOIA010000414.1 GCA_029979185.1 Alphaproteobacteria bacterium
GCTCTTTTCCGCGCGATCGATCGAACGACGACGCGATGAACGCGTCGGTCGACGTGTGCATTCTTCACCGGTGGTTTTTACGATTCACGATGAGCGCTGATCGCGAATTCATACTGTAGGAAGGACGGAAATTTTTTCTCCGGCGGTGTCGTTTCAAGCGCTGCTGCTACGCAACAGTCCGTAGTCTATCAAAACGCACGCGCGTCGCGTCGTGTCCTACGCGCCATCCTCCTCTTCTTTTTCGTCCCGCTTCCGCTTCTTATCCTCCTCGCCGCCCTCGCCGCCGCCGCCGCCGCCGCCGCCGCCACCGAGCCTGAACGTCAACGCCGGCCGCGGCGGCGCCGCCTGTACCGCCGCGTCGTCCATCGCGGTCAAATCCATCGCGGACTCCGTCGGAAGGACGTGGTGGTCGTCCTCCCCTCGCGGGATCTGCTCCCCGATCGTCCCGACGCCGTCCTCGTCCCACTCCTCCTCTTCGACGTCGTCGAGGTTGATCTCGTCCCCCTCGCCCTCGTCCCCGCGCGAGC
>JAPOIA010000415.1 GCA_029979185.1 Alphaproteobacteria bacterium
CTTCAAGCTGCAATAGGAGGAAAAATCATTGCAAGAGAAACAATTAAAGGTTTCAAAAAAGATGTTTTAACTAAAATTCATGGTGGAGGAGCTACAGATAGAAAAAGAAAATTATTAGAAAAACAAAAAAAAGGTAAGGCTCGATCAAAACAATTTGGAAGAGTAGAAATTCCTCAGGAGGCATTTATTGGTGTTCTCAAAATCTCAAAAGAAAAATAATTGGAGAGGTGGCCGAGTGGTTGAAGGCGCACGCTTGGAAAGCGTGTAAAGGAGCAATCCTTTCATGGGTTCGAATCCCATTCTCTCCGCCATTAAATAAGCCTTTATTTATAGCATTAATTAACCCATTTTGACTCAATTAAGTGAAGATAAATCAGCATTTTTTATAAAAAATGTTATAATTTTTTTTTCCAAAAAATTAAAAAATGACAAATAAAAATACATATCAGGCAGACTCCATTAAAGTTTTAAAAGGTCTTGAAGCAGTCAGAAAAAGACCAGGAATGTATATTGGAGACACCGATG
>JAPOIA010000416.1 GCA_029979185.1 Alphaproteobacteria bacterium
AAAAAACTGTTCAATGGACATTTTCTTTTTCTTTAAAAACTTCTCGAGCTCACTGGAAATCGATTCGCGGTCTTTAGGAAAGACCCGGACCGTAATCGCACCATTCGGCATATCTTCAAGACGTTCCACCGAATAGACCTGCTCCAGACCGTTGAGGTCTTCCAGCAATGTTTCTGCATTGACTCCAGACACACTTAGCGTGATCGCATTCCGGTAAATGGATTGTGATAATAGCTCATCGGGGGTCCCCAGTCCTACCAGACGGCCTTCCGAAATGATCAATGCGCGAGTGCAGACCGCCTCGACTTCTTCGAGGATGTGGGTGGAAACAAGAATCGTCCGTTCTTCACTCATCCTGCGGATCAATTCCCGCACCTCATGCTTCTGATTCGGATCAAGTCCATCAGTAGGTTCATCAAGAATCAAAACAGGTGGATCGTGAATGAGTGCCTGGGCAAGGCAGGTTCTCTGTCGGAATCCCTTGGAAAGGGTATCGATGATTTGTTTGCGGGCTTCCTGGAGTG
>JAPOIA010000417.1 GCA_029979185.1 Alphaproteobacteria bacterium
CCGCAGGTACTCGCCGCACACCTCGACCAGATCGTCGAGTGGGTAGCGACGGTTGATCGGCACGATTGGATCGCGGGACGAGTCGGCCGCGGAATGCAGCGACACGGCGAGGTTCACGGGCAGCTCGAACTCGGCGAGGGCTCGAATGCCGGGGATGATCCCAACGGTGGAGACGGTGATCGAGCGCGCCGAGATACCGAGGTCGCCGTTGATCCGGCGACAGGCCTCGAACACCGCGGTGGTGTTCGCCAGCGGCTCACCCATACCCATGAAGACGATGTTGGAGACCCGGCGGTCCAACGCGAGCGCCTCGCGACGCGCGAGCGCCACCTGTTCAACGATCTCGCCGACACCGAGGTGTCGGCTGAACCCTGCCTGTCCGGTGGCGCAGAAACTGCAGGCCATCGCGCATCCCGCCTGGGACGAGACGCACACGGTCGCACGGTCCGGGTAGAGCATGAGCACGGTCTCGATCCGGTGACCATCGACCAGTTCCCACAGGTACTTCACCGTCTGCCCGTCG
>JAPOIA010000418.1 GCA_029979185.1 Alphaproteobacteria bacterium
GGGGAATCGAACCCCGAACGCCGCCGTGACAGGGCGGAATTATAACCGTTTAACTACCGGACCACATTTTAGGTGCATCATATATATTCTATACAAAACTTCAACCTAAATGGTGGGTGATGACAGGTTCGAACTGCCGACCCTCTCGGTGTAAACGAGATGCTCTACCAAACTGAGCTAATCACCCTTTCCCTCTTAATTCGTAATTAAGGTTGCTAATAATACTATTATTAGAAAAAAATAACATACTTTATTAAGTTTGTTTTTGTTGTCTATTTGAAAGATTAATTCTAGCTAAATATATGCCAAACATTGCAACAAGAACAAATATAACTTGTATGGCATTCAGCTTTTCTTGGTCTGTAAATATAATTACTGCAAGTATAGTGGCGGTTATTGGCTGCATTAAAAGTCCAATTGAACCACTTGATGCAGATATTTTTCCTATGGCGTGTGTAATAAAATATTGTCCTCCAAATTGACATAGAAAAGCCAATAATATTAGGTTAATCCATTCAAAAC
>JAPOIA010000041.1 GCA_029979185.1 Alphaproteobacteria bacterium
CGGCAATGATGCGCTCTGGGGCGCGGCAGGCAACGACACGCTCACCGGCGGTGCGGGCGACGACCGGCTGCGCGGCGGCGACGGAGCGGATACTTTCGTCTTCTCCGATCTGGGCGGTAGCGACACGGTGCTCGACTTCGAGTTCGGGATCGACACGCTCGACTTCTCGAATGTTTCCTCCATCGCAAGCATGGCGGATCTCGACATCGAAGCAGCCGGCGGCAACCGGTTCACGATTTCCTACAGCGCGGACGGCGTTGCGGTCAGCCACAGCATTCTCGCCACCCACGGCGGACAATTCACGGAGGCCGATTTCCTGTTTCAGTAGTCAGTTTCCAGCTTCACGTTCACTCCAGATGTGACCCAACTTGAGCCGCACTTTCCATCCAGCGATGGGAATGCGGCTCCTTTTTTGTTTCCGATCGCCGATGAGCCTTTTGGTTACCGCCCTCCATGCTTGACGTCAGGGCCCGGCAGGAGCATTAGAAAGAAAAAGGCCCTGCGGCTTTGCGCCACACGGGACAGCAGACCGACAATCAAGAACGATCGAATGGGAAACTGCCGATGACCGCCATAACAAGCGCACCCGAGACCAAGTCCGAACGCTCGTTTCTGGAAGTCTGGATCATAACCATCGGGCACTCATTAACCCACTGGTATCCTGCAACTTTCTATATTCTCATGCCGCTGATCGGGAATGAACTGGGGCTCAATGCGGCGCAGATCGGCCTGATCGTGTCGGCCCAGTATTTTGCCGGGGCGATTTCCAACCTGCCCGGCGGCATTCTGGTCGATTCGGTTTCCCGCAAGGGCCTGCTGATGGCGACATCGCTTTTCTGGATTGGCGTCCCTTATGTCCTCATGGGCTTTTCCTCCAACTACTATGTGCTGCTGGGCTGCGCCATGCTGATCGGCGTCGGAAACAACCTGTGGCATCCGACGGCGATTCCGTGGCTCGGCCGCCGCTTTCCCGAGCGCAAGGGCCTCGTCATGGCCTATCACGGCATGGGCGGCAATGTCGGCGATGCGCTGGCGCCGCTGGCAGCGGGTTCGCTGATCACCTATTTCGCCTGGACCTGGCGCGATGTGGTTTTCGCCAATATCGTACCCGGCGTGTTCATGGCCGTCGCGATCCTGTGGTATCTCGGCTCGATGACGGCGGCGCCCAAGACCGAGAGCGCGTCCAAGGATTCAAAGCAGCTGTCCAGCGGCGAGGTGATGAAGTCCCTGCCCGCCCTGTTCAAGAACAAGGTGCTGCTGTTCCTGTGCATCTCCTCGGCCTTCCGCGCCATGACCCAGAACGGAATCATGGTGTTCCTGCCGCTGTATTTGCTGAAAGAAGCCAATTACACCGCTGCGGGCGCTGGTTTTGCCATGTTCGTCCTGCAGGCATCCGGTTTCATTGCCGCGCCGATCGCCGGCTACATGTCCGACAAGGTCGGGCGCGGCAGCGTCATCATGTCGTCCATGGTCATGACCGGCGTGGTGCTGGCGGCGATGGCCTTTGTTGGTAAGACGCCATTGTTCGTTTTCTTCGTTGCTATCCTCGGGTTCTTCCTGTTCGCTATTCGCCCGGTGCTGCAGGCATGGCTGCTGGATGCCACGCCGAAGAACCTCGGCGGAACGGCCATCGGCGCCATGTTCGGCATCCAGTCCATCGGCTCGTTCATTGGGCCAGCCATCTGCGGCGCCATCGCGGTGAAATGGGGCATCCTGTCGGCCTTCTGGTTCCTGGCCGCCTCGATCATCGTTGCAAACATGCTGGTGTTCTTCATGCCGAAGGAAGCATTCGAGAAACCTGCTCCGGCGGCCGCAGAATAGACTTTTGCAGACGGAATGGAACGGCGGCCCCAATGGCCGCCGTTTTTCTTTGGCGCAACATGCCGCGATGCCGACGCGGCACAATCCTGCTAGAATGAAATTTCCCGTTTCAATTCCCTGCGGAAGTCCCCTGTCCGCAGCGCTGTAAACCATACAAAGTCGAAAAACATGAATGTACTTCTCATCGGATCCGGCGGCCGCGAACATGCACTCGCCCTGGCCATCTCCAAGTCACCCCTGCTCAAGCAGCTTTATACGGCGCCGGGCAACCCCGGTACTGCAGCGCTTGGAAAGAACGTCGCGCTGGATGCCGCCGATCACCGGGCTGTCATAGATTTCTGCCTCGAGCACACTATCGGCCTTGTCGTCATAGGCCCGGAAGCGCCGCTCGTTGCCGGACTGACGGACGATCTGGAGGAGGCCGGGTTTTCGGTATTCGGCCCGTCGAAGGCCGCTGCACAACTGGAAGGCTCGAAAGGCTTTACCAAGGATCTGTGCCGGGAATTCAACATACCGACCGGCGCCTATCGCCGCTTCAGCGAGGCCGCACCGGCAATCGACTATGCACGGCAGCAGACGCCGCCCATCGTCATCAAGGCCGACGGGCTGGCGGCCGGCAAGGGCGTGATCATTGCAGAAACCTTCGAGGACGCCGAACGCGCGATTCAAGGCATGTTCGACGGCATGTTTGGCGAGGCCGGTGCGGAAGTGGTGATCGAGGAATTTCTGCATGGCGAGGAAGCGTCTTTCTTCGCGCTGTGCGACGGCGAACGGGCGCTGGCCTTCGCCTCGGCGCAGGATCACAAGGCGCGGGATGACGGCGACACCGGGCCGAATACCGGCGGCATGGGCGCCTATTCGCCGGCGCCGGTCATGACGCAGGAAATGAGCGATCGCGTCATGCGCGAAATCGTCGTGCCGGCGCTGAAAGGCATGAAGGCGCGCGGCATGCCCTACAAGGGCGTGCTCTTTGCCGGATTGATGATCGGCGACCGCGGGCCGCAGCTGATCGAGTTCAACGCCCGCTTCGGCGATCCGGAAACACAGGTCATGCTGCCGCGGCTGGACCAGGATCTCCTGCCACTGCTGCTGGAATGCGCGGAAGGCCGCTTGCCCGAAACGCCGATCAAGTTGAAAGCACAGGAAGCGCTGACCGTCGTCTATGCAGCGGAGGGCTATCCTGATTCACCTGTGCATGGCACCGAAATCAAGGGCCTGAACACGCTCGTCAATGATCCGCATGTGATCGTCTATCACGCGGGAACCAAACAGGACGGTGAGCGGTTGTTGGCCAATGGCGGTCGTGTCCTGACGATCACCGGTCTCGGCGATACGATCATGGCCGCCAAGGATGCCGCCTATGGCGCGGTCGCGCGCGTCGACTGGCCTGGCGGCTTCTGCCGCCGCGACATCGGCTGGCGCGCGATCACCAAATACGGCGCGAGGGTATGAGCAACACGGATACACTGTTTCCCGGCTTTGAGGCGTATTGGATAGACACACGTGCAGGAAATATATTCGCCCGGTCGCGTGGAGACGGCCCGCCGCTTGTCCTGCTGCACGGTTTTCCCCAGACCCATGTCATGTGGCATGGCATCGCCAGCGAACTGGCCTCAACACATCGCGTCGTCGTCATGGACCTGCGCGGCTATGGCTGGTCTGCTGTGCCGCATAGCGAAGGTGGCGAGAACTATTCCAAGCGCACCATGGCGCAAGACGTGATTGAAGCAATGGAACGGCTAGGCCATGTGCGCTTTGCCCTTGCCGGACACGACCGCGGCGCCCGCGTCGGCTACCGGCTGGCGCTCGACCATCCCGGACGGCTGGCAAAGCTCTCGCTGCTCGACATCATCCCGACCTGCGAAGTCTGGCGCGGTATCAAGGCCGGCGAGCGGCCCGCCGCTCATTGGGGTTTCCTGTCGCAACCCGATCCCGAACCCGAAAACTCCATTAAGGAACAGGGGCCGGATGTTTATTTCCGCGGGCTGATGCGCAAATGGGCGCAGGCCGGGGATCTGCGCGCCTTCGATGCACGCGCCATGCTTGCCTATCGGGAAGCCTGGGGCAACAGCAACCGCATTCACGCCTTCTGCGAGGACTATCGCGCCGGGGCCAGTCTCGACCGGCAACACGACGAAGCCGATCTCGCAGCAGGCAGGACCATCGATTGCCCGGTTCAGGTGCTCTGGGGCTCGTTCTACCTGACTGCAGGCAAGGAAACTCCGCTGCATGTCTGGCGGAAGACGTTTGCTCCAAACGCAGCCGGGCAAAAGATCGACAGCGGTCATTTCGTGGCGGAGGAAAATCCGCTGGCGACGCTGACGGCGATGAAGACATTCCTGCAGGATTAAGCCACTGCAAAGTCAGGCCAAAGGCGCTATCATGAGCGGGCATACCATACATGTCCCGGGACGATCATGAGCGCCACGAGCACCCTGCCAGCCAAAGCCCATTCCACGCCATCCATATCCGTCGCCCTGGGCGGCGGCGGGGCGCGCGGCTTTGCCCATATCGTGGTGATCGAGGCGCTGGACGAGCTGGGCGTACGCCCGGCCCGCATTGCCGGTACGTCCATCGGCGCCGTCGCAGGCGCACCCTGGGCGGCCGGCATCAGCGGCAAGGATCTGCGCGCCTATCTCCTAGGACGGCTTCGCGACCGCACCGGCGTACTGGCGGCAATCATGCGGGCGCGGGCCGGGCGCATCTCCGACATTTTCAGCGGCCAGCTGGCCAATCCGGTGATACTGGATCCGGAAAAGATCCTGAAGAGCTTCTGGCCCCCTGGCATCCCGGATACCTTCGAGGAACTTGCCATTCCGCTGGATGTCGTGGCGACAGATTATTTTGGCCGCGAGCAGCGCATCTTCAACAGCGGCAAGCTGCTGCCCGCCGCCGCTGCGTCGATGGCGATCCCCGGCCTGTTCAAGCCCGTCGTGATCGACGACCGTGTGCTTGTCGATGGCGGCGCGGTCAATCCGCTGCCCTACACGCATCTGATAGGACACGGCGATTTCGTAATCGGCTGCGACGTGACAGGTGCCCCGGTGGAAGGGCGGCGCGCCGTTCCCCTGCCGCTTGAAGCGCTACTTGGCTCGACCCAGATCATGCAATGGTCAATCACCGCACAGATGCTGCAGACCAGCAGACCGGACCTGATCCTTCGGCCGGACGTCGATCACTTCCGCATACTGGACTTCTTCCGCGCCGCGAAGATTCTCGCGGCAAGCGAACCGCTGAAAGACCAGATCAAACGGGCGCTGGACCCGGTGCTGATCGGGTAAATCACTCCTCCACCTGCATCAGTTCGGCCGACACAAGTTTGTGCTTGCGGCTGAACTCGCGCACGAAGGCCAGTACCGTCAGGCGCAGCGCCGAGTCTTCACCGTGATGTCGCTCCATGAAGTTGTAGAAGGCCGCGCGCTTGCCGGGCAGGAAGGAATATTCCGTAAAGCGGCCCGGCCAGAAATGGCAGCGCCCGCAAGCACGCTCGAATACCGCGGCCCCTTCAATGTTGGCCCACATCTGCGCATGTGCGGGAGCGCATACGGCCAGCTGGATGAGCATGAATGCGCCGAAACAGCGACAGGAAATTCGCATGGTTGCAATCCTCCCGGTATCGCCTTTCTTCTGGCTGCACAATTTCAGCCGGCGCGACACTCGCAGAAAAGTGTAGACCCAATCACCTGCAAGCCGAAAGCGGAAAATTACTGCCGCCGCTCACGGAAAAACTCCCGCAGCATGTGCGCGGCCTCGGTTTCGCGGATGCCGCCATAAACTTCCGGCGCGTGATGGCAGGTGGGCTGCGCAAAGAAGCGCGGCCCATTCTCCACCGCCCCGCCCTTTTCGTCATGGGCCGAAAAATACAATCGCCGGATGCGCGCGAAGGACATCGCAGCCGCACACATGGCGCAGGGCTCGAGCGTGACGTAAAGATCGCAATCGATCAGCCGCTCCGACCCGAGCACCCGCGCGGCGGCGCGAATGGCCAGCATTTCGGCATGGGCCGTGGGATCGCGATCGGCCAGGGTTCGATTGCCGGCGGCGGCGATGATCGCGCCGTCCTTCACGATCACCGCACCAACAGGTACCTCCCAGCGCGCGGCGGCGGCGCGGGCTTCCTCGAAAGCTGCTGCAAAATAATCCGGTCTGCCGATGCTCATGCACCTTCATGGGACAGGCGGATAGCGTTTGGCAAGTTTCGTCCCGAAGCTTTGTGACCGCGACCACAATATGGCCACTACCCATGAGCGCCGCGACCTGCTATTGGCGCGCATGGCACAAAATCAGGAAAATCCCGGCGAGCGTATCGCCAAAACAATTGCGCGCGCCGGACTTTGCTCGCGCCGCGATGCGGAAGGCTGGATCAGCGCAGGGCGGGTGGCTGTCAACGGCAAGGTGCTGGACAGCCCGGCTTTCAACGTGCAGCCCGGCGACAGGATTACCGTCGATGGCGAGCCGCTTGTTCAGCGGGAGCGTACGCGGCTGTTTTTCTTTCATAAACCGCGTGGGACGGTGACGACGGCGCACGATCCGGAAGGCCGGACGACGGTGTTCGACATCCTGCCGGAAGGCTTGCCCCGGGTCGTCACGGTCGGGCGGCTGGACATCAATACCGAAGGGCTGCTGCTGCTGACCAACGACGGAGGGCTGGCACGGGCGCTGGAACTGCCTTCCACAGGGTGGCTGCGCCGCTACCGCGTGCGCGCCCACGGCCATACCGACCAGGCGAAACTCGACGAATTGAGCGCGGGCGTCACCATCGACGGCGTCCACTATCGCGGGATCGAGGCGCGGCTGGATCGCGAACAGGGCGCCAATACCTGGCTCACCATCGGATTGCGCGAAGGCAAGAACCGTGAAGTGAAGAAGGTGCTGGAACATATCGGGCTGGATGTTAACCGGCTGATCCGCATTTCCTTCGGGCCGTTCCAGCTGGGCGACCTGGAAGAAGGTGCGGTCGAGGAGGTCAAGACGCGCATCCTGAAAGACCAGCTCGGGGACAAGATCGCCGAACTGGCCAATGCCGACTTCGACGCGCCACTGCATGGCGAGCGCGACGAGCGCCCCGCACGCGGGGATCGCGACAGCGAGGAACCGCGCCGCGCGGAACGTCCTGCACGCAAGGCGCGCCGCGATCTTGAGCCGGCAGAACCGCCGCGCGAAAGCCCCAAGCCTGGCAAGCGCCGGCATGTATCCGCCTCGCGGGAAATGGCAAAGGCACGCAATAAAGGCGATCGCAAACGGATCGAACGCGCCGAGACTGCCGACCGGCGCGGCCGCTCCGTTCCGGTGGAGCGCGTGATACCGGTGCGCAAGCAGCGCCCGGCAAGCAGTGGCGACGAGCCCGTTCGCAGGTCGGCGCGCAATGCCCGCAATTTTGCAGCTCTCGGGCGCGATGCCACCGGCGCAAGGATGGAGCCGCGCGCGGCCAACCCAAGGGATCGCAGGGATTCACGGCCGGAAGGGCGCACCGCGAGCGGCAAATTTCGCCGCGCGGAGCGGGATTTCGCCAAACCGGACAGGCGAACGGCTTCGTTTGAGGATATTGCCATTCCTGAACGCACACCCTGGGGCGCGCCGCAAAACGACGAAAGGAGCCAATCCGGCAAGCGTGACCCGCGCGAGCGCGGCGAACGGAAATTTTCCGGCCCTTCTGCTGCGGGAAAATCTTTCCGGGACAGGAAGGATGGACCCCACTCGCACGGTGACAGCCGTGGCGAGGGCCGTCCGCGCGGAACCGGTGGTGGCGCAGCGAAATTCCGCAGCGATGCATCCCGCTTCGACCGGCCACGCGGCGACGCCCCGGCCTATCGCAAGCGGCCCGACCGTCGCGACGATGACAACCGAGGGGCGAGGGGCGGCGAAACCGAACGGCCGCGCAGCGCAAGGCCGCAAGCCGGACAAAGCGGCGCCAGCAGGGACTGGGGTGCTCCCGGAGGCGGCAACCGCGAGCGCACCGGAGGTGCGGACGGAAGCCGCAACGGTTCCGGCGCAGGCCGCCCGCCGCGCAACGGAAAATCGCATGGCAAGCCGCAAGGGAAATCGCATGGCAAGCCTTTTGGCAGACCTTCCGGCAAGCCGACAGGAAAGCGTCCGCCGAACCGAAAGCACGATTGAACATGCGGATCGTCGGCGGAACGCACAAGGGACGCACGCTCAAGGGCCCGTCAAGCCAGGCGGTGCGGCCAACGTCCGACCGGCTGCGCGGGTCGATCTTCAACATTCTCGCACATGGCTATGGCGATCCGGTCGAGGGCGCGCGGGTGATCGACCTGTTTGCCGGCACCGGCGCACTGGGCCTGGAGGCGCTATCGCGCGGCGCTGCATTCTGCCTGCTGGTCGAGGACGGAACCGAGGCGCGCAGCCTGATCCGCGCCAATGTGGAGACGCTCGGCCTTGGAGGCGTGACGCGCATCTTCCGCCGCGACGCCACGAAGCTTGGCACGATGCCGCCTCAGAACCCGTTCGCGCTGGCCTTTCTCGATCCACCCTATGGCAAGGGCCTTGGCGAAAAGGCGCTGGCAGCCCTGCATGACGGCGGCTGGCTGGCGGAAGGGGCGCTGGTGGTGTTCGAGGAAAGCGCCGATGCGGAGATCGTCCTGCCGAAAGGCTACGAACTGATTGAGCGGCGAGAGTATGGCGAGACGCAACTACTTTTACTACGCCACGAAGCTGATGTCCCGCGCGATTGACGCGTTGCGACCAAAAATATCGTATAATGATATTATAATATAATTTTACGACTTAAATTACAACCAATTCACTTTTCTTTATTTTGGAATCAACTATCATAATAGCGTTGGTCTGGCTTGCGGCGGACGACCTGCCTCGCAAAAGAGCAGTTTGAAAGCCTACCAGTAAGCGTTCAACGCACTGGCCGATACAGCGCCTGCAGTGCGTTTTCCTTCATCCAGACGGCTGGCTCAATCTCCAAAAAGAAGGCCACAGCGCATTTTCATACTTCACTATCCGGAGTTCGAAATGGCCAAAGTTGAGAAAAAAGGCAATCGCGAAGCAAAGAAACCGAAGCAGGACAAGGGCAAGGTAAAGGGCGCGGCCAGCGCCGCACCGGCTGCACCTGCCGCCAAGGCCGGGACCGCCAAGAAGTCCAAGTAATACAGGAATATCAACAACAACAAGGCATCCGGAAAAAACCGGAGCGCATTACTTGCGTCCAAACAGGCGCTCGACATCGCCGAGTTTCAACTCGACGTATGTCGGGCGCCCGTGGTTGCATTGCCCGGAGCCGGGCGTTGCTTCCATTTCCCGCAGCAGCGCATTCATTTCCTCGCCGGTCAGCCGCCGCCCGGCGCGCACGGAATGATGGCAGGCCATGGTCGCCAGCACATGATCGAGCCGGGCAGACAGGGGAGCCGTGCTGTCATCTTCGGCCAGCGTATCGGCAACATCGCGCACCAACTGTTCCAGATCGCCATCCTTCAGCAGGGCCGGTGCTTCGTTGACGCAAACCGCGCCGGGTCCGAAACTATCGACCACAAGGCCGAGCGCCGCGAGTTCTTCCGACCGTTGCAGCAGGCGGTCGGCATCCGAACCGTCCATTTCGACGACAACCGGGATCAATAGCACCTGCCGTGCGATGCCCTGCTCTTCGCGCTGCTTCTTCAGGCGCTCGTACACCAGACGCTCATGCGCCGCGTGCTGGTCCACGATAACGATGCCGTCGCTGGTTTGCGCCACGATATAGGTGTCGTGCAATTGCGCGCGCGCCGCCCCGAGCGGCGCACCTTGCGCTTCTACGCCCGCGGCATGGCTGCGGGTATCGGCAGCGGGTGCAGCATCGCGCAACAGAGCTGACGGCGGCGTTGCGACTTCGGCAGAATACGCAGTCTGGGCGCTGTCCTGCATGCCTGCCGGCGCGGAGGGTGACTGCCGCCAGTCCCAGCTGGCGTTGCGCGATGCATATCCCGCTTCATATCCGGACGATGGCGCGCGCCGCGCCAGAACATCGAGCGTCCTTTCGCCGCCAACAGTCGTTGCCCGATGCATGGCGGTGGCGATAGTTTGCTTCAGTGCGCCGACGATGAGCCCGCGCACATGGCCGGGATCGCGGAAGCGCACTTCGGCCTTGGCCGGATGCACGTTGACATCGACCTGGTGCGGATCAAGTTCCAGAAACAGCGCCAGCGCGGGATGGCGCGAGGACGGCAGATAATCCATATAGGCGCCGCGAACAGCGCCCTGGAACAACTTGTCGCGCACGGGACGCCCGTTGACAAAGAGATATTGCGCCATGGTGTTGGCCCGATGATAGGTGGGCAGTCCGGCAAAGCCGGTGAGGCGCACCCCGTCGCGTTCGGCATCGACGGGCAGCGCATTGTCGCGGAACTCGCGGCCAAGCACCTGCGCCATGCGGGCGAGCCAGCCGTCGGGCGTATCGGGCGCAGGCGTGTAGCTGAAACCGCTCACATGATCGCCCGAAAGCGAAAATCCGATCGGTGGATTGGCAAGCGCCAGCCGCTTGAGAACATCAGCGACAGCCTGCGCCTCGGCGCGGTCGCTTTTGAGGAACTTGAGCCGCGCCGGGGTTGCCGAAAAAAGTTCACGTACTTCAATCCGCGTTCCCGGCGTATGGCTCGCGGGCGTAACCGGTCCCTTGCGGCCATGCTCGACGCGGATTGCGAGCGCATGGGGCGCGCCCTTCGTGCGCGTGGTGATTTCCAGCGTTGCGACGGAGCCGATGGACGGCAGGGCTTCGCCGCGAAACCCGAGCGTTGCGATGTTGCCGAGATCGCCGTCGGCAAGTTTGGATGTGGCGTGGCGCTCGACGGCCAGCGACAGGTCTTCGGCATCCATGCCGCAGCCGTCGTCGCTTACGCGGATAAGCTGGCGGCCGCCGGCGGCGATGGACACCTCGATCCGGCTTGCCCCCGCGTCAATGGCGTTTTCCACCAGTTCCTTGACAGCGGACGCCGGGCGTTCGACGACCTCGCCCGCTGCAATGCGGTCTACTAGGATGGAATCGAGGCGGCGAATGGGCATCGGTTTGTCCGGAACGGAATCACGCCGGGACGATAGCAAATTCCGCCGCCGTTAGCGAAAGACCGGCGGGATGCGGCCTTCGCGGACACCTTGTCACACAAGCCCGTCCGGCTTGCCCACGGCAGCGACCAGCAGCTTTTTGCCCTCGAACAGGCGCCGGGCGACACGCCGCGTATCCTCAAGCGTCACCGCTTCGATGAGATCGTTGCGCTGGTCGAGAAATTCGACCGGATAGCCGTCCACCTGCAGATGGACGAGATTGCCGGCGATTTTGGTCGATGTATCGAAACGCAGGGCGTAGGAACCGATCAGATATTTCTTGGCGCTGGCCAGTTCCTGCCCGGTCGGCCCGTCGGCTGTCAGCTTGGCAATCTCCTCTTCGATCACGGAAATCGACTCAGCCGCGCGTTCGTTCTTGGTGGATGTGCCGCCTGAGAACAGCGGCGAATGTCTGAATGTCTGAAGGGCGCTCCAGACGGAATAGGCGAGACCACGCTTTTCGCGCACTTCCTTGAACAGGCGGGCAGAGAAGACGCCGCCGCCGAGTATGTGGTTGAGAACAATAGCGGCCATGAAATCGGGATCATGCCGGGGTATGCCCGGCAGCGAAAACCGGATCGTGGTTTGCGGCACATCCAGCGCCACGATCTTCCGCGTTGCGGTCGCAACCTCAACCTCGGGGATTTCGGGCAGATCCGATTGCGCGGGCAACGCACCGAAGGTCTTGTCGAGCAATCTGGCAAGCCTGCCGGCATCTATTGCACCGACCACCGCAATCTTCAGCAGGTCGCGTGCAAACAGGCGCTTGTGCGCGGCGACGATATCGTCACACGTGATCGTGGGCACCGATTCCAGAGTACCGCTGACAGGACGCGAATAGGGATGATCGCCGTAACTCGCTTCGCGCCAGGCGCGCGTGACCATTGAGTCGGGATCCTTCGCTTCGCGTCTCAGGGCAGCGATCACCTGCGAGCGCAGACGCTCAACAGCATCGTCATCGAAGCGCGGCTCGTTGACGGCCTTGCGCAGAAGTTCAAACGCCTCATCTGTATGGCGCGTCAGGGTCTTCAGGTCGCCGTTGAGGGTGTCCGTTCCCGAGTGAAAGGAGAGTTCGACCGCCGAATCGTCGAGCGCGCGATGAAACGCCTCGGCGTTCATTTCGCCCGCGCCTTCGTCCAGCAGCGCGGCCATCATGTTGGCGACGCCCGGCTTGCCGGCAGGATCACTGGAAGCGCCGGCGGTGAAAGCAAAATCCATCGCCACCAGAGGCACCGTGTAGTCCTCGACGAGCCATGCCTCAATGCCGAGCGGCGTCACAACTTTCTGCACCTTGGAGGCGCGGGATGCAGTCTGCCCCTGTTGTGCCGCCGTCTTACCCTGCTGCGCTAACGTCATACATTTGTCCGTTTCAAAATTTGTCAAACCACGATTTGCTAGCCCCGAACTGGCCTTGTGTAGACATGACTGTGTATGCCGTCAGGCAAGTTCGGCTTGCGAGCCGGGTTCTTCCATTTCCATGTCGCCATCCATCACATCCCCATCGGGCAAGAGATAGCCGGTCACCGAGCGGCGGCGCTGCAGCCACTTGCGCGCGGCATTGCGAATGTCTTCGGCGCTGACCGCCTCGATACGCTCCGGCCATTGCAGCACGTCCTCGACGCTCGATCCGGTAGTGATGGACATGCCGTAGACACGCGCCAGCGTTACCTGGCTGTCCTGTGCATAGACGGTATCGGCGATCAGGCGGGTCTTGGCGCGAGTCAGTTCGTCAGAAGCCACCAGCGTCTCGCACATGCCGTCGATAACTTCGATGACGGCATCTTCAAGTTCCTCGAGCGAAATGCCGGGCGGCGGAACCGCGTAGATGTGGAAGCGCGTATCGTCGTACGCATTGCCCCAATAGGACGCGCCCGCGGCCACGGCGATTTTCTGGTCCACCACCAGCTTGCTATACAAATGGCTGGTCAGGCCGCCGCCAAGGATATGGGCCAGCAGATCAAGCGCCTCGCCCTCGCCCGGCGCCGCCGTGCGGTAGGACGGTACGAGATAGAGCTGCTGCGCAATCGGCTGCTCGACCTTCTCGTCTGCAAGCGACACAAGCTTGTGGGCGCGAGGCTCTGGCTCCTGCGGCCGGGTACGACGGGGGGCCTCGCCGCGCGCCGGTATCTGGCCGTAGGTCTCGCTCGCCATGGCCCGCACTTCGTCTTCCTCGACATCGCCAGCGACAATGAGGATGGCGTTTTCCGGCGTGTAGAAGCGCGAATAGTAATCCAGCGCATCCTGGCGGCCGAGCTGTTCGATCTCGTGGTGCCAGCCAATGACCGGCGTTCCATAGGGGTGATGGGCGTAGAGCGCCGCGCTCATCTCCTCGCCAAGCTGCTGGGCCGGATCGTTATCCGTCCGCATGCGGCGCTCTTCCAGAACCACATCACGCTCCGGCGCAACGATTTCGTCGGTCAGCACCAGATTGGTCATCCGGTCGGCCTCGAATTCCATCATCACCCGCAAATGCTCTTTCGGCACGCGCTGGTAATAGGCCGTGAAATCATAGGAGGTGAACGCGTTTTCCTGGCCGCCCAATTCGGCAACCATGTCGGAAAACTCGCCCTTGGGATGCTTATGCGTGCCCTTGAACATCAGATGTTCGAGAAAATGGGCGATACCTGATTTCAGCGACGGATCGTCTGCCGAGCCGTTGCGATACCAGATCATGTGGGTCACGACCGGTGCGCGATGATCGGGAATAACCAGCACGTCGAGACCGTTGTCCAGTTTGAATTGGGACAGGCCGGGCCCCTTGCCGGCATTGCCGGTTGCAGAAGCATCGCTGCCTGATGTCAGGCCGGCCGGTGCGTTCGGGGAAACCATTGCAGTGCTCGGGGCTATCGGCAAACGGGTCATCTGTGTTCCATTCCGTAGAGTGGGCAATTTCAGTCCCTGCCAGCAACCATCGCCGCCTTCGTCGCCAGATACAAGGCATGCCGGGCAAGCGATCAGGACTGACAGAAAATGAGCCGGAAGGATCGAACCAAGATCCGGCCAGCAATATGATATCCCGTTCAATATAGACAGGA
>JAPOIA010000419.1 GCA_029979185.1 Alphaproteobacteria bacterium
ATGTAGCAACACTTGGCAAAACAGGCAAACATTTAGCGATCTTTGAAACACAAATTGAGCTTAGAGAACGGCCAGTTTCCCGGGGTTGGACCAGGTTCTTTTCCCCCATGGTTTTCCTGGTTTTTGGGATTCGATTCCAAAACGGTGCAAAGGAGTGCATTGTGTAGATCTCGGCGAGAGCTTTCCAACGAGTATTTACTTGCAAAAATCGGCTTCGATACAGCCGAGAACGAGCCCCTCGAAGTTTGGGGGAAAATATTCAATATTATTCACTGGTGTCCTTAATCCCGAGTTTCATACCCGGTAAGTCGATAGCCCATTTCATTAAGCTTTGGGAGGCTCAACAACGTGCCGAAACAAAGGGGAATGAATAATCGCGCTGAAAACAAAAAGCATTCGGACCAGCACGGCCAGGGCTTATTAAATTCATACATTTCGATTGCAGTATCATTTAAGTCTAAATCAAAATCATCCATGCTCATTTTCTTCATCCACATTGCGATCTATAAATCTAAAGTTCG
>JAPOIA010000420.1 GCA_029979185.1 Alphaproteobacteria bacterium
TGATGTTCAAGGCAGTGACATGTCAGAAAATGCCAATGTCCGGCGATTGCGGGCAAAAGGCATCCATGTGATCACCGGCCAATCTGCAGACAATGTGAAAAACGCGGCGTTGGTGGTGATTTCCACCGCCATTAAAGCTGATAACCCGGAAGTAGTTGCCGCCAGAGAGCGGTTTATTCCGATTGTCCACCGCGCCGAAATGCTTGGTGAATTAATGCGGTTACGCTGGTCAATCGCGGTGGCTGGCACCCATGGCAAGACCACGACAACAAGCCTCATCGCCACCCTGCTGAGCAGTGCCGACATTGACCCAACCGTGATCAATGGCGGCATCATCACTGGCTGGGGCAGTAACGCCCGGCTTGGCCAAGGCCGCTGGATGGTGGTTGAGGCAGATGAAAGTGATGGTTCATTTGCCAAATTGAAACCAACGGTCGCTATTGTCACAAATATCGACCCAGAGCATCTCGATCATCATGGCAGTTTCGAAGCCCTCGAAAACGCCTTTTTGAATTTTGT
>JAPOIA010000421.1 GCA_029979185.1 Alphaproteobacteria bacterium
GTATCACCAATGTACATCCCGGGTCTTTTCCTTACAGCCTCAAGACCTTTAAGAACTTTAATGGAATCTGCTTGATAATTGTTTTTTCTTGTCATTTTTTATTTTTTTGGAAAAATTAATTATACCATTTTTGTAAAAAATAGCTCTCCTTATAATTTAATTTAAATTAATTTTAGATAAAATATACCGCATAAAATAATGATTATTTATGGAGGAGAGAATGGGATTCGAACCCATGAAAGAGTTGCCTCTTTACACACTTTCCAAGCGTGCGCCTTAAACCACTCGGCCACCTCTCCAAAACTAAATGTAGTATCTAAATTATAAATTCACTATATTTATTTTTGTTGTTCACAAGATATTCCGGTAAATCATTATTTAATTCAACTTTTTCTAAAATTACATCTCGTTCAAAAATATCTTCACAATTTTTGATTTTGTTCTTTATGTAATTTTCATCGAGCATATATTCTTTAACTAGCTCATTATGTGCAAATGATTTAAGCTTTCTAATAATC
>JAPOIA010000422.1 GCA_029979185.1 Alphaproteobacteria bacterium
AAATATACTTAACGTCTTTAATTTCAAAATTTTTAGTTCCAGCAGGAGTAGTAATCTCAACTAGATCGTCTTTATTTTTTCCAATTAATCCTTTTCCAATTGGGGATTGAAAAAAAATTAGTTTTTGTTTTAAATCAGCTTCATCTTTTCCAACAATTTTGTAGCTAATTTTTTCACCATTATCTAGGTTTTCTAAAAATACAGTTGAGCCAAAGATTACTTTTCCATCATTATTTAATTTAGTAACGTCAATTACATTAGCTCTTGCTATGATGTCATTAATCTCTGTAATACGACCTTCGTTATGTGATTGTTCTTCTTTAGCAGCGTGATATTCAGCATTTTCTTTTAGATCTCCATGAGATCTCGCTTCAGCTATGGCTGAAACAATTTCTGGTCTTTTTTTTTCCTTCAAATAAACTAGTTCCTCTTTAAGTTTATTTAATCCATTCAAAGTAATTGGTTCTTTTTCCATTTTATTACCATTTTGCTAATGGTGGTAATGACATTAATATACC
>JAPOIA010000423.1 GCA_029979185.1 Alphaproteobacteria bacterium
GGAGCATCTGTAGCTAACCTAGCAAACCAATCAACTGTCCAATAGTCATCGGTTTCTGCAACATACTCTGGCTCGTGAGCGTACTTTCGCATTTGATTAGCTAAAGCCAACGCCATAACACGGTCGTCATACGGCGAACCCGACATGCCGCCACGGTCGTTGCGTACAAAGGTACGCAACTCCGCTAACGTGTGACGGTCATAAATCGTTAGCTCGAAGTTTCGCAACGCAGAAGACAAATCGTCAATCATCAACGGTTTCGACGTGCGGGTAGTCTTCCAACCAAACTCTTGACCAATAGTGTTCGTTACGCTGTTCAACTGACGGCGACGAAACATCTTCGGGTAACCCAAATGCCGCAACTCGGTAATCGTCGTCAATCCGTGGTTGTTTGATTCTACGCAGCACAAAGCGTCGCGATACCACAACCCGACCGCATACACCTCTTCAGCGAGCAAATCAGGTGCAATATGGCCGTGCCAGATAGCGCACTGCTCGCCAGTTCCTACATCTAGC
>JAPOIA010000424.1 GCA_029979185.1 Alphaproteobacteria bacterium
TGTTGCAACGATTGCCTATTTCCTAACCGTCCCTATTATTCATGCCTATCAAAAGCGTCGTAAGGGTTTGTTCAAAGCGCGTGCCGCACTACGTCGTACGGACAAGAACTGATTTAAACGCATTCAAAACATGAGGGTGGGATGTCAAAGTTAAGACTTGGTGTGAATATTGATCATGTTGCAACCGTTCGCAATGCGCGTGGTTCGGCATACCCCGACCCCGTCCGTGCGGCCATCTTGGCGCAAAGCGCAGGTGCAGACGGCATCACGGCCCATCTGCGCGAGGATCGTCGCCACATCGTGGACGATGATATTGAACGCATGATGGATGCGATCAATCTTCCACTAAATTTCGAAATGGCCGCAACGGATGAAATGCAGGCAATTGCATTGCGTCACAAACCACATGCTGTCTGCATCGTCCCAGAACGCCGCGAAGAACGTACCACAGAAGGTGGGCTTGAGGTCGCTCGCGAAGAAAACCGATTGGCCCATTTTATTGCACCCTTGCGCGAT
>JAPOIA010000425.1 GCA_029979185.1 Alphaproteobacteria bacterium
GGCGTGCAGGGGCGTACGCTTCAGTCCGGCTTCGCTCATCAGGACTCCCGGCGACGACACGACGACCGCGCACCGGACCCGCCGATGCGCCTCGCCCCCGCTGTCCTTGGCGCCTGAGAGATTTCAGCCGGGCGGGACGCATCCCGCGGGGCCTTGCTCCTTCGGCGAGCCCCGGGCGGACCCGGTGCTGCTTTCCAGCGTTCCTTCGCCTTCGCGGTCCTTTTGCCTGAGCGTTTCCGGGGCGGTTGCGCCTTCGGCTCCGGGACGGGCCCGGTCTCTCCCGCGAGAGTCGACGGAACCTGCGCGATGCCCCCCCGGGAGTCAATGAGTCGCCCGCCGCCTCCGGGTTTGTCCACAGCTTGCGCCCGCCGTTGGCCGGGTCTAGCACCTAGGCGAGCCGGAGGCGCCATGACGCAGACTCCCGAGACCCGCACGCGCGCGCCCATCGGCCGTCGCCTTGTCCTCGCCGCCCTCCTCCTGCTGGCCCTGGCCGCCGCAGGCGGTCTGGCCTGGCT
>JAPOIA010000426.1 GCA_029979185.1 Alphaproteobacteria bacterium
AACTGCATCTCAGGCAGTTCGCACCGGATGTGCTAAAGCTACGGTCTCGCGAGAACCAGCATCCGCATGATTATTCCTGTCCACAGGCAATACGTACCAAGGTTCCCGAGGAACATTATTAGACGAGCTATATCGCCGACCAGGCCTGCGAATGGCTGGAGAGTCGGCGTGGCAATCCAAAGCCGTTTTTTCTGATGGTATCCTTCCCGGACCCGCACCACCCGTTCACGCCACCGGGCAAATACTGGGACATGTACAGGCCGGAAGATATGCCGGCCCCTTCTGGCTATGGAGCGGACGACTGGGACCCTCCGGAATATGTCAGGATTGCCGAAAGAGACCGGACTGCAGATCCGTCGCTTGGCCAGCGCTCAGGCTATTCGGTGGCCGTCTCTGAGCGCGAGGCACTGGAAGCGCGGGCGCTAACCTGTGGGATGATTGCAATGGTGGACGAAGCGGTCGGCAAGGTGCGCAGCGCTGCCGATCAAGCAGGAGTTGCCGACCGGACTGTCCAG
>JAPOIA010000427.1 GCA_029979185.1 Alphaproteobacteria bacterium
GGTGTTGTTGTTGCTGCTGTTGGTGCTGTTGCTGGTGCTGGTGATGGTGCTGGTGCTGGCGCAATCGCTGCTGTTGCCGTTGCCGTTGATGTTGCCGTTGCCGTTGGCGCCGTTGTCGTAATTGCCGTTGCCGTTGTTGCTGTTGTCGGTGCTGTTGTTGTTGCCGTCGTTGTTGTTGTTGCTGCTGCCGTCGCCGTTGTTGCCGTTGCTGCCGTTGCTGGTGTTGCTGTTGCTGCCGTTGTCGTTGTTGTTGCTGTTGTTGTCGTTGTGGTTGTTGTCCTTCGTGTTGCCCTTCTTCCCCTTCCCCTTGTTGTTGTTGATATTTTTGCGGTTGGTGTTGTTGTTGGTGGTGGTGTTGCTGATGCCGCCGCTGATGTTGTTGTTGGTGGTGGTTGGTTGTTGTTGTTGCCGCCGCCGCCGTCGCCGTCGCTGCCGTCGTTGCCGCCGCCGTCGTCGTTGTTGTTATTGGTGTTGTGCTTGTTGTTCCCGTTGTTGTTGATGCCCCTTGTTCTT
>JAPOIA010000428.1 GCA_029979185.1 Alphaproteobacteria bacterium
AAAAGCGGCGCGGGCGGCGGAACGGAAATTCGCCAAAGCTAAGGCGCGCGCCGCGGCGGACGCGGCGGCGGCGCGCGACGCGGCGATGCGCACGGCGAAGGCGAAGGCTGCGAAAGAAGAAGCCCATCGGCGAGCCTTGGAAGCAGCCGGCGAACCCGTTCCCCTGAGTGTCGTCCCGGAGTGGGACGCGTACGAGCTGGAGGACGCGCTCCTCGAGGCGGACCGCGTGG
>JAPOIA010000042.1 GCA_029979185.1 Alphaproteobacteria bacterium
CCTGCGCAGCATTCAGACCAACGCGCCACGGGTGGCTGCGGTGACGGAGCCCCATCCTCCGGTGACCGGTGCCGATGGCACAGCCAATGTGGCTTTGATGACGCTGGCGGTGCCGCGGCAGAGCCGGCGTGCTCAGGCCGCCGTGGATCTGGCCATCTGCCAGCGCGTGATTGATGATGTTGCCGGCGTCGTCGACACCGACATAGGAAACAATATCGACGACACCGGTTGCCGGATCGACTTCCACTTCGCAGACATGAGCCCCGGTCGGGAAGGAATTGGCGACAGGCATCGACTCGGTCGTATCGAGCGGATTGCCACCCTTGGTGGCGACAGTCTTTGCCAGTTCGATCAGGCCGATCTGCAGGTCGGTGCCACGCACGCGGTATTTGCCACCCTCGAATTCGATGTCGGCCTCTGATGCTTCCAGATGCTTTGCGGCCAGCTCCTTGCCCTTGCGCACCACCGCCTCGGCGGTTTTGAAGAGCACACCGCCGTGGTTCATCATCGAGCGCGAGCCGATCGTGCCTGAGCCTTTCAGCTGCGGCTGGTCCGGATCGCTGCCGCGGTAGGTGATGAGCTCGGGATCAATGCCGAAGACGCGGCCTACCACTTCCGGATAGACCGTTTCATGGCCCTGCCCGGATGCGCCGGACACCGTGTAGAGTACCGGGTTGCCCGCTTCGCCAAAGCGGATCATGCCATCTTCCGGCGCAACGCCACCGCCCGATGGTTCGATGAATGTGGTCAGGCTGATGCCGCGCAACTTGCCCTGCTTGGCGGATGCCTTACGGCGCTTCTCGAAGCCTTTCCAGTCCGCATGCTGCAGGGCATCGGCGACCAGTCCCGCAGGGTCGCCGCTGTCGTATTGCGCGCCGGTCGGGATGGTATAGGGGAAGGCCTTTTTCGGGATCAGGTTCTTCTTGCGCAGTTGAACACGATCCATACCGAGTTCGCGCGCTGCCTCATCTACGAGACGCTCGATCAGATAAACCACATTCGGCCGCGCTGCACCGCGATAGGCTGTCGTTGGCGTCGTATTGGTCAGCACCAGCCGGTGCAGGCCGTAGAAGGCCGGGATCGTATAGACATTGGTGGGATGGCGCGACGGCCCTGCCGTGTTGATGAACGGACCGGGACCGGAAAGGTAGCCACCGCAGTCTACGATCCACTTGACCTTGAGACCAAGCATCTTGCCGTCTTTCGACAGGGCAAGCTCGCCATAGAGTTTGGCGGCGCGGGCATGATGATCGCTCATCATGGTTTCCTGGCGTGTCGAAACCCATTTCACCGGCCGGCCGGCGATCTTCGATGCCATCATGACGACGGGGTATTCCGCATAGGCTTCCGAACGCACGCCAAAGCCGCCGCCGACATCCCAGGCATGGACCTTTACCTGATCCTCGCTGACGCCCAAAGGTCCCGCCAACCCGCCGCGCACCAATGTAATTCCCTGCGTCGGCATGTAGACATTGTAGATATTCTTCTTCTTGTCGTAGTCGCCGAGGCAGGCCTTCGGCTCCATCGGGTTGCCGACAATGCGCGGGGCGTCGAGCACGATCTTCGTAACGTGATCAGCCTTCCTGAAGGCGGCATCAGCTTCAGCCTGATTGCCGTAGCCGAAGTCGTAGACGCGGTTATTGGGAATATGATCGTAGAGCTGCGGCGCGCCATCCTCCAGCGCCTCCTCGCCATCCACGACGAAGGGCAAATCCTCGAAATCGATCTCGATCAGCTCGGCGGCGTCCATTGCCTGCGCCAGCGTCTCGGCGACGACAAAGGCGATACCCTGCCCAACGAAGCGCACGCGCTCATTGGCAAGTACATCGCGGCCAGTCTCAATGATCTTCTTGCCATCGGTTCCGGGAATGGCCAGCATCTGCGGTAGAGGTGCAATGCTGGCTGTCTGCTTTGCGGTCATGACCGTGATAACACCAGGCGCGCTTTCGGCGGCGGAGGTGTCGATGGACCTGATCTTCGCATGCGGACGATCCGAACGCAGGAAATAGCCATAAGCCTGTTTCGGCAGGTTCCAGTCGGATGTGTAGCGGCCCTGTCCGGTCACAAGCCGGAAGTCTTCCCTGCGGCCCTTGAATTCTGCGCTCATTGTCAGTCCTCTTAGAATAAACAAATCCACCCTTCGAGAAGCCCGGCCAGGCCGGGCTTCTCAGGATGAGGGTATCCTGTTCGCTCAACCTACCCCATGGTCGGATCGAGAACGATCTTCCCCATGCCGGGATCGGCTTCCATCATGCGATGCGCTTCGGCGGCTTTCGACAGCGGCAGGACATGGGCGATCTGCACCTTGATCTTGCCTTCCGCCGCAGCCGCGAAGCATTTCGGCAGGTCTTCCGGCTTCGCGCCGGGCATGCCGCGGATGGTTATGCGCCGGTCGTAGAGATGGAAGAAATTGATCGGCGCGACAGGCCCGCCATGGGCGCCAGCCGTCACCATGCGGCCATCGAGGCCAAGACCCATGAAGGCCTTCGGAAGGACGTCCGGATTGGCAATGTTGTCATAGAGAACGTTGACGCCCTTGCCGTCCGTCGCCTTCAGGATTTCGGCGGTCAGGTCCTGCGTCGAATAGTCGATGGCGACGTCAGCTCCCAGCTTCAGTCCGAGATCGGCGCGGGAGCGGCTGCCCGCGCAGGTGATGACCTTGCAGCCGACGATATTCTTGGCGATCTGGATACCGACGGAACCGAGATTGCCGCTGGCGCCCATGATCAGCACCCATTCGCCGGGCTTGATCTTTGCCTCGTTCATCAACAGGTTCCAGGCGGTCGGGCAATGGCGCATGACCACCGCCGCCTCGTGGAAATCGAGATTCTTCGGCAGCGGCACCGTCTCACTGGATGGAACGCAGACGTAGTCGGCGAAACCGCCGGGCCGGCGAATGCCCATCATGCCTTTAGGTCCGGTATAGGGTTTGCCGTCCTCACCCTTACCGTCCTCGGTGACGATATCGAGCGGCATGCCGCCCGCGGCAGCGACATGGTCTCCGACCTTCCATTTCGTGACGCCGGGACCGATCTTGTCGACGATACCGGCGCAATCGACGCCGGGAATACAGGGAAGCTGGGCCTTGCGATGCATCTGCGTGCCGTTGCGCAGGGCGACGTCCAGCACCCGGTTGACGGTAGCGCCATGCACCTTGATGCGAATTTCACCAAGCCGCGGCTCCGGGTCCGGCATGTACTCGTATTTCAGAACGTCCGGCGGGCCATATTCATGGAAAACGGCAGCTTTCATGGTCACTCCCCGTGATGGGTGCATGTTTGCACCCCTTGATCCTTGTCATTACCTGATCCGACAAAATCCGGATTTGCGCAAGCCTGCGCCCGGCCCTTGCCTATTTTTTCCGCATGGTCATCTGCACGGATATGCCCGAGGAGGCCAGCATGAAGGCGATGATCAGGAAAACCCCCGAAACACCCGCAGAAGCGGCGACCACCGAGCCAAGCGAGGGCACGATGAACTGGCCGAGACGGTTGCCGGTCAGGCGCAGGCTGAGCGCCGTGCCGCGGGCGTTCAGCGGGGCCAGTTCGACCACGTTGGACATGGCCAAAGTCACGGATATGCCGAGCCCGATACCCATGATGACCGTGCCGATGAACATGACCGGCACCGAAGGGGTAAGACCGACGATGACAAAGCCCGCCGCCCCCAGCAACATCGTGATAAGCGACAAGTAGACGCGCCCGAAAATCCGTACCAGCTGCGGATAGATCAGCCGCGCAGCGATGGAGGCCAGCGCCCGCACCGTGAACAGCCAGCCGATGGTTGAAGCCGAAATATGCCGCTCGGCCCCCAGCAAAGGCAGGTAGATGACCAGCAGGTCGAACGACGTGACGGTCACGACACTGGCGACAATGACCACAATCAGCCCATTGGTGCGAACCAGGTCCATGACCGGCACCGGCTTGCGTTCCGCAGCGGTCTTTTCGGCTGGCGGGGCTGGACGCAAGGCGAAACTCAAGGCCAGCGCCAGAATGGCGACCCCTAGCGCTACCTCGAAAAGAAGCTGCGTCGGCGGCAGCTTGGCGCTGCCGGCGGTCCAGGCGATGTAGATCGGCGCCAGCATCTGGCCGATGGACAGGACGACCATATAGGTGCCGATGATACTTTCGCGGCTCTTCGGCCCGGTGCAGCGCAGGGTCATGCCCTGGTGGCCGGCCATCAGCAGCAGGTGGCCGATGCCGCCGATCACCGCGAACAGCAGCAGGTTTACGCCGGAATGGCCCCAGGCCCAGAAGCCGATATTCGACACCAGCGCGATGGCCGAGCCCAGCCAGACCACCCGCGCGTCGTTGCCCCGGTCGAGATAACGGCCGACCGGCACGGCCAGAAAAATCGGCAGCAGGGCGTAGCCTGAATTGATCAGCCCGTACCAGACGACAGGCACGCCAAGCTCGATGGCCCGGTAGGACGTGTCGATGCGGGTGATAACGGTAACAATCTGCGCCACGAAGGCGTGGATCAGGAAGGGAATGGTCAGGGAGAAGTCGTAGTCGTGCTTCTTTTGCATTCCGGCCATTGCGCTAGGGTGGGCGGGCATTCCTTGTACCCTTCCCGTGCGCTGCGTCAAACATGCACAGGGCTTGGCTGCCATGCGCGTGGCGTGAGCGTTGGCAGGAACCCAGAATTAATCCAGGCACGCCCGCGCCAGCATCTGGAACGCTCTCGCCCGGTGCGACAGCGCTTCCGAGCCGTCCGCCGGGATGCCGTGTTTTTCTTCCGATGTCATTTCGCCGAAGGTCAGTGTGTGGCCATCGGGGAGGAAGAACGGGTCGTAGCCGAAGCCCTTGTCGCCGCGCGGCGGCCAGACGATCTGGCCGAAGACCTTGCCCTCGAAGGTTTCCTCGTGGCCGTCCGGCCAAGTGACGGCCAGCGCGGAGAAGAAATGCGCGCCGCGGTCCTGATCGATAGCGCCCGCCTGCTGCATCTTCTCATGGACCAGCGCCATGGCGGCGGCAAAATCGCCCCCGTTTGCCCAGCGGGCGGAATAGATGCCGGGATCGCCGGCGAGCGCATCGACGCACAGGCCGGAATCGTCGGCGAAGGCCGGCAGGCCGCTCGCCTGGGTAGCGGCGCGCGCCTTGATCAGGGCGTTTGCGATGAAACTCGTCCCCGTCTCCTCCGGCTCGGGCAGGTGCAGCTCCCCGGCAGAGACGGCCTCGATGCCGTAGGGCTCAAGCAATTCGCGCATTTCGCGCAATTTGCCGGCATTGTGGGTGGCGATGACGATCTTTCCGGTCAGGCGGCGATGCTCGGTCACGCGCTTCTCACTTGATCGCGGCTTGCTGGAGGCCGGACAGTTCGCCGATGCCCTTGCGCGCCAGCGCCAGCATTTCGTTGAACTGCTCGTCGGAGAAGGTCGCGCCTTCCGCCGTCGCCTGGATTTCCACCAGCGAGCCCTTGCCGGTCATGACGAAATTGGCGTCGGCCCCGGCATTGGAATCCTCGTCGTAATCAAGATCGAGCAGCGCGTGGCCGTTGAAGATGCCGCAGGAAACAGCCGCCACGCTGTCGCGCAGGGGCATGTTCTTGATCATCGAGCGCTGGTGCATCCAGTCGAGGCAATCGCGCAGGGCGATCCAGCCGCCGGTGATCGAGGCGGTGCGGGTGCCGCCATCGGCCTGCAGCACATCGCAGTCGATGGTGATCTGGCGCTCGCCCAGCGCTTCCAGATCGACGACGGCGCGCAGGGAGCGCCCGATCAGCCGCTGGATTTCCTGGGTGCGGCCAGAGGGCTTGCCGGACGTCACCTCGCGGCGGGTGCGCGTGTGGGTGGCGCGCGGCAGCATGGAGTACTCGGCCGTGACCCAGCCCCTGCCTTGTCCGCGTAGCCACGGCGGCGGCTTGTCCTCGAGCGAGGCTGTGCACAGCACCTTGGTATTGCCGGCCATGATCAGGCAGGACCCTTCCGCATAGCGCGCCACATTGCGCTCGAAGGCGATATCGCGCAGCTGGTCGTTGGCGCGTTTGGATGGACGCATATCTGGCTCCTTGAATTCGACAGCATCTCCTAGACCATTTTCCGCCGCGATTGAACGGCTAATGCGGATTTTTCCGAAATCGACCCACGACCCACGACCGGACTGCAAATCAGGCGATAAAGCCTGCAAGAGCGGCCGCGATGTGGTAAGCAATCGCCATGAGCAGCGTCATCATTGCAGATCAGTCCAAAGGCAGCGGCCGGCGCCGCGCCAAGCCCATGAAGCGCGAGCAGGCACAGGCCGCGGTTATCGACCGCGAAAGCCTCTCCCGGCGGCTGGACGCCCTGCGAAAGCAGCATAGCGACACGGCTGTCCTGCGCACCATGGCGCTGGAGGAGTTCCGTACCGCGCTGACGCTGGGGCGCGCCAAGACGCGGCAGATCCTGGAAGCGGATGGTCAGGGTCTCGCCTGCGCAGCCAATATCTGCCACCTTGAGGACGAACTGATCCGCGCCATCTACGAATTCGTCACGACCGCGCTTTACGCCAATGCCAACCCGAGTTCCGGCGAGAAAATGGCCATCGTGGCAGTCGGCGGCTATGGCCGCGGCACGCTCGCGCCCGGATCGGACATCGATCTCCTGTTCCTGCTGCCCTACAAGGTCACTGCCTGGAGCGAGAGTGTTATCGAGGCCATTCTGTATATGCTTTGGGACCTTGGCCAGAAGGTCGGCCATTCCACCCGGACCGTTGAGGAATGCATCAGTCAGGCCCGCGAGGACATGACCATCCGGACCGCGCTCCTGGAGGCCCGGTTGATCCATGGCGAGCAGCCGCTGTTTGAAACGCTGCAGGCGCAGTTCGACAAGCAGGTCGTGCGCAAGACCGCACGCGAATTCGTAGCCGCAAAACTTTCCGAGCGCGACCAGCGGATCGCCCGCGCCGGCAGTTCGCGCTATCTGGTCGAGCCCAATGTCAAGGAAGGCAAGGGCGGGTTGCGCGACCTGCACACGCTGTTCTGGATCGCCCGTTATGTCTATCGCGTGGAAACGCCTGCCGAGCTGGTAGATGCCGGCCTGTTCACCAAGGAAGAGCTGCGCACATTCCGGCAATGCGAGGAATTTCTGTGGCGCGTGCGCTGCCACCTTCATTTCGAGGCCGGAAAGCCGGAGGAGCGACTGACCTTCGACTACCAGCGCATTATCGCCGAACGCCTGGGATATATTGGCCATGCGGGCCTTTCCGACGTCGAACGCTTCATGAAGCACTATTTCCTGGTCGCCAAGGATGTCGGCGACCTGACCGCCATCGTCTGTGCAGAGCTCGAAGAAAGCCAGACCAAGTCGCGGGCATCGCTGGACCGACTGGTCGGGCGCCTGCGTCCCCGGAAAAAGCTGGGCCATCCCTACTTCACGGTAGAATTCGACCGCATAACCTTTGCCTCGGATGACATTTTCGATCGCGATCCGGTCAATCTGATCCGCCTGTTCTGGCTTGCCGACCGCAACGAGCTTCCGGTGCATCCCGATGCTGTGCAACTGGCCCGCCGTTCGCTGAAGAAGATAACTGCCGCCGTGCGCAACGATCCAGAAGCGAACAGCCTGTTTCTCGACATCCTGACGTCGCGGAAGTCTCCGGAAACGGTGCTTCGCAACATGAACGAGACGGGCGTGCTGGGCCGCTTCATTCCGGACTTCGGCCGCATCGTCGCGATGATGCAGTTCAACATGTATCACCACTACACGGTGGACGAACACACGATACGCTGCATCGGCATCCTGTCGCGAATCGAGGCAGGAAAGCTGAAGGAAGACCATCCGCTCTCGACAGAGCTGATGCCGGGAATCTCGTCCCGCAAAGTGCTGTATGTCGCGCTGTTCCTGCATGATATCGCCAAGGGGCGCGAGGAGGATCATTCCATCGCCGGCGCAGCCGTCGCCCGCAAGCTGTGTCCGCGGCTCGGCCTGAGCAAGGCGGAAACCGAAACCGTCGCCTGGCTGGTGTTGCATCACCTCGACATGCCCAATATCGCGCAGGGGCGCGATCTGTCCGACCCGGGAACCATCGGCACATTCGCCCAGCTGGTGCAGGATCGCGACCGGCTGCGGCTGATGCTGATCCTCAGCGTATGCGACATTCGCGGCGTGGGCCCGGGCGTGTGGAACGGCTGGAAGGCGCAGCTGCTGCGGACGCTATACTGGGAGACCGAGCTCGTCTTGTCCGGCGGATATTCTGCCGCCAATCGCGAGCAGCGGATTGCCCGCGCCCGGGAAGAACTGCGGCACGCCCTGCCGAACTGGTCCGATCCGGAATTCGATGCCTATGCCGGACGGCACTATGCCCCCTACTGGCTCAAGACAGACCTGCGGCACAAGGTGCAGCATGCAAATCTGCTGCGCCTGACCGAAGTTGAAATGCGTTCGCTGGCGACCGAAGTGACGACCAGCGCGGGCTCAGGGGCGACCGAGATCACCATAGTCGCTCCCGATCACCCCCGGCTGCTTTCGATCATTGCCAATGCCTGCTCGGCGGCAGGAGCGAATATCGTGGACGCGCAGGTTTATACGACTACCGACGGGCTCGCGCTCGACACTATTTCCGTCGAGCGCGAATTCGACCGGGACGAGGACGAACTGCGGCGCGGCGAGCGGGTCGCCGACATGGTGAAGAAGGCGCTGCGCGGCGAAATCAAGCTCTTCGAAGTGGTGGCCGAAAAGGCCAAACCGGTGAAACAACGCGAACAGGCCTTCGATATCGAGCCGGAAGTGCGGATCGACAACGATCTGTCCAACAAATACACGGTGATAGAGGTTTCCGGCCTCGACCGGACAGGCCTGTTGTCCGATCTGACGACAGCACTGGCTCGGCTCAACCTGAATATCGGCTCGGCGCATATCGTGACTTTCGGCGAAAAGGCGGTCGATGCTTTCTACGTGACCGACCTGACCGGCCAGAAAGTGTCCGGAGCGGCCCGGCATGCGACGATCCGCAAGCAACTGGCAAGCGTCTTCCAGCCGGCTGGACGCCAGTCCCGGGGCGCGCGGGCAAAAGCTTGATTTTTTCCCGCCAAGACATGATATCGGGGCAAACATTCCATTCCTATTCGCACGTATCCGTCTGCGGACGGACGCGATTGGCGCACTCCGGCAAATCTGAGAGACCATGACCGATCACAACGATACGAATGCAAACGGCGAAAGCCAGATCAATCCAGCGGCAGAAGCAGCTGCCAATTCCAACACGCCAACAGGTCAAACGACCGGAAACGCCAATCCACAGCCCGGCGAACAAGAAGGGGCCGAGCCCGATATTTTCACGGTTCTGGAGAAACTGAACGCTGAAAATACCGAACTGAAGGACCGCACCCTGCGTACGCTGGCGGAAATGGAAAATCTGCGCCGCCGCACCGAGCGCGAAGTGGCAGACTCCAAGGTCTACGGTGTGACAAATTTCGCCCGCGACATGCTGGGCTTTGCCGACAATCTGCGGCGAGCCATAGACAGCATTCCCGAGGAAGTTCGCGCAGCGGAAGGGCCGATGAAGGCATTCATCGAAGGCATCGAGGTGACCGAACGGGATTTCCAGTCGCGACTGAAGCGGCAGGGAATCGTGCGGCTGGAACCGCAGGGCCAGAAATTCGATCCGAACATGCATGAAGCACTGTTCGAAGTTCCGGACCCGAGCGTTCCCAATGGCACTGTGGTGCAGGTAGTCGAGGACGGCTATTCCATCGGCGAGCGTTGTCTGCGTCCGGCCAAGGTCGGCGTCGCGCGCGGCGGGCCGAAGGAAGCGCCTGCTGCTGCCGCGCCGGAAGGCCAAAACTGATCACTTCGGTTTTCCGATATTGAATTGAAATTCCGGACGGCGCATGCTCCTGACAAATGGGAGATGCGCCGTGACGGATGACAAAATTCCGGTAGACCAGAAATTTCTCGGCAGCTGGCGGCTGGCGGGCGTCGAACGCGAGGAAGAGGCGACCGGTCGCAAGCTCGATATCGGATCAAAACAATCCGGCTATCTCTCCTACACACCCGATGGACGCATGATGGTCATCATCGCCCGGCATGTGGATGGAGGCGAAGACCAGATTACCTGCTACGCGGCGCGCTGGCGTGTCGAGGGCGATACGGTCATCCACGATGTGGAGATTGCCGCACGGGCCCCCTGGGCCGGAACACAGCAGATTCGCGGCTTCCGCTTTGAAGGAAATCGACTGATCCTGTCGCCACCCGTGTCGAAAGACTATATCCACGGCATCGTGACACGCCGCAGCCTGACATGGGAAAAGGTCTGATCTGATCAAACCGGCGAGACACGCCGCAGCGTCAGGTTTACCCGGCCACCGCCTTCCACCAGCTGCGACGTACCAGAATAAATCCGGTCGACACCGTGAAAGCACAGGCGCGATTGTCCGCCGATAGTCACTACATCGCCGGACCGCAGTCGCAGGGATTTGGTCGGCCCCCGACGTTCGGTCCCGCTAAAGCGGAAGAGACAATCGCTGCCGAGGGAAATCGATACAACTGGAACGTCCAAAGCCTGTTCGTCGCGGTCCTGATGCAGGCCCATGCGAGTGCCGGGATCATACATGTTTATCAGACAAGCCTCCGGCAGCGCGGCACATCCGGCCGTTTCGCGCCAGGCGTGCAGGATGCAATCGGGTATAGGCGGCCATGGCTCGCCGGTGTCGGGATGCAGAGGCTCGTAACGATACCCACGCGATGCATCCGACAACCAGCCGAGCGATCCGCAATTTGTCATGCGCACGGAAAAGGGCTTTCCGGTGCGCGGCATGCGCGGAACGAAGAGCGGCGCATTGGCGACTACGTTGTTGACTGCCTCAATCAGTTTACGTTGCTGGATGGAGCTGAAAAACTCCGGATAGTAATAAAGTCCCGGCGCGAGCTCGATCATGCCAGCCCGATCTTCAGAACAAGGTCAGCACATCGCGCCAGACACTATCCACTTTCGGCCATAGCGGTCTGGCGATCTGTTCATATTTCGGATAGGCGGGCGGCGGAACCAGATCGAGAATGGCGGTTTTGAAGCTGGGACGCGCCTTGCAGCGCTCGAACCAGTCGGTCACGCGCGGAAAGTGATCGCGCCACAGGCCTGCACACTGCAGCATCTCGAGCCGATAGAAAAACGAAATGAAGCCAATATCGGCCAGCGTGAACTGTTCGCCGGTCAGCCAGGGACCATCCGCAAGCACTTTTTCCATGTCGACATAGAGCTTGGCGAAGTGCTGTAACGCATCGCGCACCAGAGCGGACTCGATGCCCTCCTCCATCATTCGCACCCATTTGGCGCGCTTGGCGAGATTGGGCATGGCCTCATAACGTTTGGCGCGTTCTTCCGGCGGCTTCTGCATCAGGTCGTGCCGGAAGATGATGACCGCTGTCATGGTGTTGATGGCATCGTGAATCGTGTCTTCACGCTTGGTCCACTGGCGCATGCGCGCCCGCGCCACAAGGTCGTGCGGTCGCAACGTATTGGCCGGAAACGCCTCGTCCAGGTATTCGTTGATGATGCCCGACTCGATCAGTACCGCGCCATCGTGGATGAGCGTCGGCACAACCGCATTCGGATTGAGTTTAAGATATTCCGGCTTGAACTGGTCGCCTTCGTGCAGGTTGATCAGGCAGCTTTCGTAGGCGAGGCCTTTTTCAGCCAGCGTGACGCGCACCTTTGCGGCGCAAACGGCAGTGTCGGCGTGGTAGAGTGTGAGCGTCATTTGGATCCCTGTATCGGCGTTCGCAGCTTCATCCCCAGATGGTTCTTGCTGCTTCCACGACGCGTTCGAGTTTGCGGCGCTGCTCGTCCTGTGTCAGCTTGTTGCCTTCCTCGGTGCTGGCGAAACCGCATTGCGGGCTCAGGCACAGATTTTCCAGCGGAATGTATTTTGCAGCTTCGTCGATACGCCGCCTGATTTCGTCCACCGATTCCAGTTGTGGAAATTTCGATGTCACGACCCCGGCAACGACCTGCTTGCCCTTAGGCACAAATCGCAATGGCTCGAAGCCACCGGCGCGCTCGGAATCGAATTCCATGAAATATCCATCGACATCAAGGTTGGCGAACATGATCTCCGCAACCTTGTCGTAACCGCCCTCGGTCATCCAGGCGCTCTGATTGTTGCCGCGGCACATGTGGACGGTCACGGCCATTCCATCAGGGCGGCCCGCAGCAATGCGGCTGGTGACGCGTGAAAACTGCGCCAGCATTTCATCGGGATCGTCGCCACGTTCGACAACGCCCTTGCGAAAGTTCTCGTCACACAGATAAGCGAAGCTGACATCGTCAATCTGCAGATAGGTACAACCGGCTTTCCCCAGTTCGCGGATCTCGCCAATATAGGCGTCGGCCAGATCGTTCCAGAACTCGTCGAGATCAGGGTAAGCGTCCGAAGACACGGAATTGCGACCGCCGCGCAAATAAGTCATGCCCGGTCCGGGAATGGACAGTTTCGCGGTCTGTTTCGTATTTTCGACCACGAATTTGATGTGCTCACGCATGGCGCCGTCGTGGCCGGTGATCTTTGCATGGGTATAGGGCGTTGGAACCAGAATGCCGGTGGAAAAGGCCTGGTTGAAATATTCCTTGCGGGTCTCGATGCCGTGAAAGCCCGACAGGAAATCCAGATGCCAATATTCGCGGCGAAATTCGCCGTCCGTAATGCCCTTGAGACCGATGTCTTCCTGCATTCTGATGGCTGCAAGGATCTCGCGATCCTCGATCTCGCGCAACTGGCCACCAGTCATCCGGCCAGCCTTGAATGCGCGGCGCGCCTCGGCAAGCGCCGCCGGGCGCAACAGGGAGCCTACATGATCGGCGCGAAACGGAGGTTTGGTGCGTGACAGATCCGCCATCGTTTTCTCCCGGCATCAAGATTATGCCCGGCAGGCTGGACGGTCTGCCGGGCTTGAGGGTTTTATCGCCGCTTACAGGTCCAGATTGAACAGCTTCATCGCATTGGTCCGGCCGATCTTCATCTTGTCGGCCTCGCTGATCGGCGTGGCGTCGAACCAGTTCGCCGCATGATCGACATTTTCGAACGGCCAATCGGTCGAGAACATGATGCGATCTGAACCGATTTCCGTAATTGCATCCATCAGCGTTGGCGTGTGGAAATTGCCTGAAACCGTCAGCCAGAAGTTGTTCTGGAAATAGTGACGCACGGACTTCTCGGCCGGATATTTGTGCTTGGCCTTCACCCATGCGTTGCGGTTGTCGATGCGCCACAGGGAATAGGGAATGCCTTCGCCCATATGACCGAGGATGATGTTGAGGCCAGGGTGCCTGTCGAACAGGCCGGAACCCATAAGCCGAAGGGCATGCACCGCCGTTTCCTGGCCGAAAGCCCAGGTCGGCCCCAGCAGCCACTCATGCCCCTTGTAGATCTGCGCCCATGAGGCGATGGGGTTGCGAGGATGCAGATAGAAAGGCTGGTTCAGCTCGTCGCTGAGGGCCCAGAAGCCCTGATAGCGAGCATCGTCGAGATAGACACAGTTCTCCGGATCATCGATCTGAGAGAAACCATTGGCCAATGCGCCACGGAAACCCAGCTCCTTTGCGCCGCGCTCCAGTTCACGGCATGCGGCGTCCGGATCCTGCAGCGGCAGCGCCGTCAAACCCTGAAAACGGTTGGGCTTCTTGGCGATTTCGTCAGCCATCAGGTCGTTGGCGCGCTTGGCCATGTCGATGGCCCTGGCGCGATCAGCGATAGCCTGAACCGCGGGCGCATTCAGGGACAGTAGCATCATTTCGATGCCGTGCTTGTCCATCTCGGCAATACGACGCTCCTGAAAGTCCAGTAGCCGGGCTTTCAGTTCCGGCCAGCAATCGGCCGGAACGAACGGTTGAGAAT
>JAPOIA010000429.1 GCA_029979185.1 Alphaproteobacteria bacterium
AGCCCATGCGGCAGACACAGATGCCCGCAGTCTGGCACAGGCATTAGTCGGTGCAGATATTTTCCTTGGCCTGTCAGTTGCAGATGCAGTCACGCAAGAGATGGTAAAGAGCATGGCCCCACAGCCAATTATCTTTGCCATGGCGAACCCGATCCCGGAAATCATGCCGGATGATGTGAAAGCCGTGCGGGATGATGCCATTATCGCCACTGGGCGGTCTGATTTTCCCAATCAGGTGAATAATGTGCTGGGCTTTCCCTATATCTTCCGTGGCGCGCTCGATGTCCGTGCCAGCAAAATCAATGATGAAATGAAAATTGCCGCAGCTTATGCGCTGGCAATGCTGGCACGTGAAGATGTGCCGGACGCGGTGGCTGATGCCTATGGTGGTCAGGTCATGGCCTATGGCAAAGACTATATCATTCCGGCGCCATTTGACCCACGGCTGATTTCTGCCGTTTCATCTGCCGTTGCCAAAGCCGCTATGGACTCTGGGGTGGCACGGCG
>JAPOIA010000430.1 GCA_029979185.1 Alphaproteobacteria bacterium
ACATAAATTTATTTTTTTTTGCTACTATTATCGATACCATTTTAAATAGCTTTCTAAAAAATTGGCGCGAGAGACGGGATTCGAACCCGCGACCTCTGCCGTGACAGGGCAGCGTTCTAACCAGCTGAACTACTCCCGCGCATGGTGGGTGTTGAGAGACTCGAACTCCCGACCCTCTCGGTGTAAACGAGATGCTCTACCAACTGAGCTAAACACCCTAAACAAAAACGGCTGTTAAATTTTTTTAACAGCCGTCGCAATACAAATTTTAATTATCTTAGTTGTTTACTGCGTCTTTCAGGGCTTTACCTACAGTAAACTTAGGTCTTTTAGATGCAGGTATTTGTATTGATTCTCCAGTTCTTGGATTTCTTCCAGTTGTTGCTTTTCTATGGACCCTCACTTACGCCTTGTTTGCTTACGCGGTGGTGGCCACGACAGTGCTGGTGGTGGCCGGTCGTCGCTTGGTGCGGATCAACTACGACCAATTGCGTTACGAGGCT
>JAPOIA010000431.1 GCA_029979185.1 Alphaproteobacteria bacterium
AGGCCGCCGTCGGTCCGCAGCTTCACCCGATGCCGCAGGCCGTTGAGCGTGAGCACCTGATTGGCCTCACTCAGGCCCATTTCCCACGGCGTCCCGGCATATTTGATCGACGTCTGCGGGCTGGCCCCGGTGCCCCCGACATGGCCCGCGACCAGAATGACGTCGGCATGCGCCTTGGCGACGCCCGCCGCGACCGTGCCGATGCCCGCCTGGCTGACCAGCTTGACGCAGACCCGCGCGCGCGGGTTGATCATCTTGCAGTCGTAGATGAGCTGCGCCAGATCCTCGATCGAATAAATGTCATGGTGCGGCGGCGGCGAGATCAGCGTCACGCCGGGCGTCGAATGGCGCAGGCGGGCGATGAACTCGGTCACCTTGAAACCGGGCAGCTGGCCGCCCTCGCCGGGCTTGGCGCCCTGCGCGACCTTGATCTCGATCTCCTCGGCCGACCCCAGATATTCGGCATGGACACCGAAGCGGCCGCTAGCGATCTGCTTGATCAC
>JAPOIA010000432.1 GCA_029979185.1 Alphaproteobacteria bacterium
ACAACACCAACACCAAAGACAACGGCAACAACAACAGCAGCAACAACAACAATACCGACAACAACAACGACGCCGCCACCACCACCAACACCAACAACGTCAAATCTTCACCAACAACGTCAACCACGCCAACACCACCGCCAACAACGGCGTCAACAACAGCGTCAACAACGTCAACAACAACGTCAACAACCGCATCAACAGCAACGACAACAACAACAAAAGCAAAAGCAACAGCAAAAACTACAGCAACAGCAACAACAACAACGACAACGACAACAACAACACCAACAGCAGGAACAGCAGCAGCAGGAACAGCAACAGCAGCGACAGCAACAGCAACGGCAGAAGCGGCTGCAGCAACAACAGTAGCTGTTGTTGTTGTTGTTGTTATTATTGGTGGCCGCCGCCGCCGCCGCCGCCGCGGCCGTGGCCGTGGCCATGGTCGTGGTTGTTGTTGTTGTTGTTGTGGTTGGTGTTGGCGTTGTTGTTCTTCTTGTTG
>JAPOIA010000433.1 GCA_029979185.1 Alphaproteobacteria bacterium
GGATCTGTTTCCGCGGCAGAACCGAGTTGGCGTGTTGCACCAGACACACCAGCAGATCAAATTCCCGCTGCGACAGCTGGATCTTGCGCTCTCCGCGTTGCACGGCTCTGCTGATCAGATCGATCGTGAGGTCACCGAGGCTCAGCGTCTGGGCATCGGTGTGGGATTCGTCGTAGCGGCGCCGGCGCAGTTGGGCCCGCACCCTGGCGTGCAGTTCATCGAGCTCGAAGGGCTTGGTGAGGTAGTCGTCGGCGCCGGCATCCAACGCCGTCACCCGTTCTTCGAGGGCGTCGTGGGCGGTGAGCATCAGCACCGGTGTGGTGTCGCCGCTGCGCCGCAGGCGACGGCAGATCTCCACCCCGTTGAAATCCGGCAGCCCCCAATCCAGCAGCACCAGCGCAAACTGCTGGCTGCGTAGCTGCATCAACGCTTCCTGGCCGCTGTTCACGCCCGTGCAACGGTGGCCAGCGCCCTGCAGTTCATCCAGCAGGAACTGCAGCA
>JAPOIA010000043.1 GCA_029979185.1 Alphaproteobacteria bacterium
AGGCATTAACCGATGTCCATTATGACCCGCAGAGGTTTCACTGGCTTCCTCGCTGCTTCCGCCTGCATCGTAGCGGTTCCTGCGCTGGCCGCAGAGCCCGTCGCCGCCACTATCGCTGAAGTCCGCAATTGCAAACGCCTGCTTATCGATATTCGTGAAGCAGAGGAATGGATCCGCACAGGCGTTCCGCAAGGTGCGAAACTCCTGTCCATGAACGACTTCGATTTCGACGAACAGTTGCAGGAGTTGACCGGAGGCGATCGCAACCGCCCTGTCGCCCTGCTTTGCCGCATCGGGGTCCCGGCCGAACCGCTGCGCAAGCGCCTGAAAATACGAGGCTACAGCAACGTCACGGTCATCGAAGGTGGCCTTCTCGGCGATGGCAGACACGTCGGCTGGATCGCGGCTGGTCTTCCGGTTGAGAAATACAGGTAAGGCCGGTAGCAGCACGCCCTCCAACTCCGCTTCGTATGTTGGAATATCGATTGTCACAGGATTGCGTACCTGCCGGGTTTCACCTTTCATCGCCTCCGCCTATGATTTCCATCGGCGTGACCAATCCGATCTGCGGCATTTTGGAACAATTCCAAAAAATGCGCGGTTCAGCTGCCGGTTCGCGTTGACAATCTTGCTGCCGATACGCATTTCAGAGCCGATCCAGCCGCAATTCCGGCCTGGAGCGTATGGAGCCGTGGCCACGGCTCCGATCCATCTTTTGAAAGGGAGCTCAGCCATGGCACTCAAGGGCAGCAAGACCGAAGAAAACCTGAAGGAAGCATTCGCAGGCGAATCGCAGGCGAACCGCCGTTATCTGTATTTCGCCCAGAAGGCGGACGTGGAAGGCTACAACGACGTTGCCGCCGTTTTCCGCTCCACCGCTGAAGGCGAAACCGGCCACGCGCATGGCCACCTGGAATTCCTGGAAGAATGCGGCGATCCGGCCACCGGCCTGCCGATCGGCTCCACCGACAACAACCTGAAGGCTGCTGTCGCCGGTGAAACTCATGAATACACCGACATGTACCCCGGCATGGCCCGCACTGCCCGCGAAGAAGGCCATGACGAAATCGCCGACTGGTTCGAAACGCTGGCCAAGGCCGAGCGCTCGCACGCCGGCCGCTTCCAGCGCGCCCTGGACGAACTGGCCTAAGCTCCGTTCTGCGACGAGCATGTCTCCGGCCGGGGTTTCTCCGGCCGGTTTCTTTAAGACGGCATTTTTCCCCGCACCCCGACAATCCGGAGATCTCAAGCATGAGTGAAGGCAGCCTCGAAGCCCCCACCCGCCATCCGATCGACTGGCAGAATCCGGACTTCTATGACGAGGAAAAGCTGTACGCCGAACTGGAGCGGGTGTTCGATATCTGCCACGGCTGCAGGCGCTGCTTCAATCTGTGCGACTCCTTCCCGATCCTGTTCGATCTGGTGGATGAATCCTCCACCGGCGAAATGGATGGCGTCGCCAAGTCCGACTACAAGAAGGTCGTCGACGCCTGCACCCTGTGCGACATGTGCTTCATGACGAAGTGCCCCTATGTGCCGCCGCACGAATTCGATCTCGACTTCCCGCATCTGATGCTGCGCCACCGGGCGCTTGAAGCGAAGCGCGGCGAGGTTTCCTTCACCGACAGGCAAATCGCCGAAACAGACCGCAACGCCAAACTCGCCGGCCCGCTGGCGCCGATCGCCAATTGGTCGACCCGCACCAAGAACAAGTTCACCCGCGGCCTGATGGAAATGGTTACAGACATTGATGCGCGCGCAGAGCTTCCCAAGTATTCCTCCGCCAGCCTGGAAATGAGGGCAGCGGCCGACAAGCCGGAAATCAACAAGGATGCGCCGGCCTTCGGTCGCAAGGCGGTGCTTTACGCAACCTGCTTCACCAATTTCAACGATCCCGACGTCGGTCTCGATGTCCGCGATATTCTGGCGAAGAACGGCGTCGAGACGGAGGTCGTCCACCCCCATTGCTGCGGCATGCCTATGCTCGAACAGGGCCGCATCGACGAAGTGGCGAAGAACGCCAAAACCGTTTCCGATGCGCTGTTGCCGTGGATCGAAAAAGGCTACGACGTCATCGCGCTGGTGCCGTCCTGCGCCCTGATGGTGAAGTTCGAATGGCCGCTAATCCTGCCGGACAACGAAAACGTCAAGAAGCTGTCGGCAGCGACCTACGATGTGGCCGAATACATTGTGTCCATCGCCAAGAAAGAAGGCATCGCGCCGGGCCTCGAGCCGGTGCCGGGCGGCGTGACGTTGCATATGGCCTGCCATTCGCGCGCCCAGAACGTCGGACAGAAGGCGGCGGAAATGCTGCGGCTCATTCCCGAGGCTGACGTGCAGGTGATCGAGCGCTGTTCGGGACATGGTGGCGCATGGGGCTTTAAAAAGCCGCACTTCGACACAGCTATCAAGGTGGGCAAGCCGGTCGCGCGCAATGCGGCAAAGGCTGGCAAGGCCTATGTAACATCGGAATGTCCGCTGGCTGGCGTGCACATCACACAGGGCATCGACATGCTCGGAGGCGATCAGCCGAAGCCGGAGCTGGTGAAGCACCCGGTGCAGATACTGGCTCGCGCCTATGGCATCAAACGCTGACATGCCGAGGGTAATCCAACCAAGTCAATCAAGGTGAACACCATGGCAAAACACGAAATCCTCCGCGACGACGTCATGCCTCTGGCGGAATACACCAAGGTCCGCAGCCAGAAACGCAAGGACATCACCGCACGCAAGAAGAACCGCCGCGTCGATGTCGGCCCGCATGTGACGTTCTATTTCGAGAATTTCGACACGATGTGGCTGCAGGTTCATGAAATGCTCTACATCGAAAAGGGCGGCGAGGAGCAGATCGCCGATGAACTGGCGGCCTACAACCCGCTCATCCCCAAGGGACGCGAACTGGTAGCGACATTCATGATCGAAATCGACGATCCCGTCCGCCGCAAGAATGTCCTCGGCCGTTTGGGCGGCGTCGAGGAGACGGCCTTCATCATGGTCAACGGGGAGAAGATCCTTGCGCAGCCGGAAGAGGACCAGGACCGCACCACCGCAGAGGGCAAGGCTTCCTCGGTGCAATTCGTCCACTTCCCGCTTACCGATGCTCAGGCCGAAGCCGCCAAGAAAGAAGGCGCGCAGATCATCGTCGGCCTCGGCCACGAGAACTACAATCACATGGCCGTCCTGCCGGAAGCCATCCGCGCGGAGCTGGCAAGCGATCTGGACTAATTTCCCTGCACTTCGCTCTAGTCCCGGACGCTCCACAGCGCTCCGGGATTGTTCGTGCTCACTCTTTGCCACTATTCTCTTGCCCTGCAGCGCAAGGCGCGCGAAAAGCCCGCCATGCTGCATATCAACGACCTGACATATCGCATTGGCGAGCGCCTGCTGCTGGATGGCGCGACCGCCGGCGTGCCGGACCGGGCCCGAACCGGGCTGGTCGGGCGCAATGGTGTCGGCAAGTCGACCCTGTTCCGGCTGATATCCGGCGATATCGCCAGCGAGAGCGGGTCGGTCACACTGCCGCGCCGGGCGCGGCTGGGCCGCGTCGAGCAGGAGGCGCCGGGCGGCCCGGAAACGCTGCATGCCTTCGTGCTGGCGGCGGATGAAGAGCGCACAGCCCTGCTGGCAGAGGCCGAAACGGCTACCGACCCGATGCGCATCGCCGAAGTGCAAACGCGGCTCGCCGATATCGGCGCCCATGCGGCCCCTGCCCGCGCAGCTGAAATCCTCGCCGGCCTTGGCTTCGATCATGCATCGCAGCAGCGTCCGCTGTCGGAATTCTCCGGCGGCTGGCGGATGCGCGTGGCGCTCGCCGCCGTGCTTTTTTCGGAGCCCGATCTGCTGCTGCTCGACGAGCCGACCAACTATCTCGATCTTGAAGGAACGCTGTGGCTGACCAATTATCTCGGACGCTATCCGGCGACGATCCTGCTGATCAGCCACGACCGCGACCTGCTCGACAATGTCTGCGATCACATACTACACCTCGACCGCGGGCAGATGACCATGTGGCGCGGCAATTATTCCTCATTCGAGCGCCAGCGCGCCGAACAGATGCAGGTGCAGGCACGCTTTGCCAAGAAGCAGGAAGAACGCCGAAAGCATCTGCAGGCCTTCGTCGACCGGTTCCGGGCCAAGGCCACCAAGGCAACGCAGGCGCAATCGCGCCTGAAGATGTTGCAGAAGATGGAAATTGCCGACACGGTCGCAGCCGAAAGCGTGCTGCCCTTCCGTTTCCCGTCCCCGGAAAAGCCGCTGTCGCCGCCGATCGTTTCCATGGAAGGCGCCAGTGTCGGCTATGACGGCCGCACGATCCTGTCAAAACTCAACCTGACGATTTCCGACGACGACCGTATCGGACTGCTCGGCGCCAACGGCAACGGCAAGTCCACCTTTGCCAAGTTGGTCGTAGGACGCATGCAGCCGATGAGCGGGGTGGTGAAGCGCCACTCACGGATGGAGACCGGGTTTTTCGCCCAGCACCAGATCGACGATCTGAATGCCGACGCAAGCGCGTTCCATCATGTCGCGCAACTGATGCCGCAGGCGACCGAAGCGGTCATCCGCTCGCGCTGCGCCCAGATCGGCTTTCCCGGCGACAAGGCCAATACAAAAGTCACCCAGCTTTCAGGCGGCGAAAAGGCGCGCCTGCTGATGGGCCTTGCGACCTTCAGCGGACCGCATCTGTTAATACTGGACGAACCGACCAACCATCTGGATATCGACAGCCGCACAGCACTGATCAGCGCCATCAATGACTATGAAGGCGCGGTCATATTGGTGTCGCACGATCGCTACCTGCTTGATGCATGTGCCGACAGGCTCTGGGTCGTAGAAAACGGCGGCGTGAATACCTTTGATGGCGACATGGCCGACTACAGCCGCCATGTGCTGGAACAGTCGCTAGCAAACCGCAGCACAAAGTCCTCCGGGAATGACAGTGTTTCCTCGCAGACTGTGCAACGGCGCAGTGCCGCCGAGACGCGCCGTCAGACCGCACCTCTACGCAAGAAGATCGAAGCGCTGGAAGAACGCATCGCACGGTTCCAGTCGCTGATGGAAAAGATCGATAGCGTGCTGTCTGCTCCCGATGCCTTCACAAAGGATCCGGCCAAGGCAGGCGAACTGGCCAGGCAACGCTCCGATCTTGAAAGCGCCATCGCATCCGCAGAAGACGAATGGCTGGAACTTAGTGCGGAGTATGAGGCAGCTGCTGGCTGAGGCGTTGCGTTGGCAAGTAGAAGCGCAAAATTTAGTTGCCGGGTGTATCCAGCATTGCGGAACCAATCTCCCCGGTACCCGTTATGACTGGACGGCGCGATCTCGCGCCGAATGGCAGAACTTCGAATAGCGGCGGCAAACAGCACTGACGCAAGACATGAGCGGGGTGCGAGTCATTACGGCAACGCGCCGCATGTCAACAAGCCGCCTGCGCCTGCCTGAGCAGATATCTTACCGGCCTGTCCGAACGGCAGAGGGCTTCGGCGGCGTGCGCCAAATCCTTCCGCTTGCCCAGACGGCTGTTAGCGACGAGGGAGACTACCATGAGAATTCACGTACCAAAAGCGAGCACAGCCACTGCCTTGACGGCACTCGCGCTGCTGCTTCCCGCATCGGCGCCCGCGCTCGCAGACCGCCTGCCGCAGAGCGCGGCCAACGCCATAATACAACTCGCGCAAGCCGCGCCGCCGTCTCCTGACGCCAGACGGCCTGTACGCCAGCTTCCCGGCAAGGCGCCAGCCGTGAAAGCACCGTCCACGTCAGGTGCGCCCGTCGGTAAAACACTGGGCGAGGTAAAACCCAGCACCAACATCCGCCCCATGCCGGCGGATGTGAAGCCCGACAGGAAGGCCTCAAGCGATAAAAAGGCAGGATCGCCGCCAGCATCCGCCAACCCTGCCAAATCCGCAAAGCCTGCAATGGATACGAGACAAAAACTGGGCGATGTGAAGCCGCGTACCAATATCCGGCCCATGCCGGCGGATGTGAAGCCGGAAAGCGCCCGCTCCTCCAGCAAGGCTCCATCGTCGGTTGACGCACCGCCGTCACCGAAATCCGCTGCATCGCCCGCGCCTGACGCAAGGCGCAACCGCCGCGCTGTACAGGAGCGTGATGAACGCCGCGAAGGCCGAAATGGAAGCTCGGACAGACGCAGTGCTGACCGGAGCCCCGCCGATCTCGACCGGTTGAGAAAGCAGCTCCGCGTGACCCGCGAGGATGGTGGCCGCACACAGATTATTTCCGAACCGGGTTCACGCACTATCGTGCGCTCGGGAGACCGCATGTTCATCGAGCACAGTGAGCGCGACCGCTTTTCCCGCTTCGGCAGGGCCAATACGCAACGCAGCAAGGACGGCACCGTCCGCTCTGTTATCCGACGGCCAAACGGGGTCCGGATTGTCTCGGTCTATGATAACGATGGCCGCCTGCTGGAGCGCCGCCGCGTCGAGCGGGGCGGTCGCACCATCGTGTTGATCGACAGCGGCCGCGGCAGTGCGGTTCCCCGTGATCGCCAGCGGGGGCGATTTCTCGCTCCACTTGCACTTGGCGCACTGAGCCTCGCCATCCCGCGTTCGCGATATATCGTGGACTATGCGGAAGCCTTTCCCGATCGGATCTATGAAACCCTCAGCGCCCCGCCGGTTGAAAAACTGGACCGCGCCTACACGGTGGAGGAAATCCGCCGCAGTCAGCCGCTGCGCTCGCGATTGCGCAGGGTCGATCTCAATTCGATCAACTTCGCTACCAATTCCTGGGAAGTGCCCGTCAGCGAGCGCCGCGATCTGGAGCGCGTTGCAGGGGTGCTTCGCAAACTTATCGACAAGAACCCGCGTGAAATCTTTCTGATCGAAGGCTACACCGATGCTGTCGGCACGCCGGAAGACAATCTGACCCTGTCGGACCGCCGCGCGGAATCGATCGCCACTATCCTGACCGAGCGGTACAACATCTCGCCGGAAAATCTGCTGGTCCAGGGCTATGGCGAGCAGTACCTGAAGGAAAAGACCGACGGGCCGAGCGCCGCAAACCGCCGCGTCGCTATCCGCCGTGTGACTCCACTGTTGCGTACGAGCAGCAAGTAGATTCTCCAGCCCAGTGGCCAATCCAAACCCGAAAAAGGCCAAAGCTCGCCGGAACAATCCGGCGGGCTTGTGCATTGCCGGGAACAAATACGTCTGAAGCCCGTTTCAGCTGAAACTTGTCTGCCTGGATCGCAAACGCGTCTTGAAAAAGCGGCCGGCGCAAACATGCATCGACAAACGATGCCTTGAATTGGGGGTATATCAATGAACGAGACCGTCAATACCTTCGTTGAAGCACTGTCGGTATGGGTGGTGGCAGCCGTACCACGCTTGCTGGCAGCGATCATCATCCTTGCTGTGGGCATCTGGTTTGCCAACTGGTGCAGCCGCACGCTGCGGTCGTTCGCGACCCGGCATGCGTTTCTCGAACCGACGCTGACAGGCGTGCTTGCTGCGGTGCTGCGCTATGCGGTGCTGGCAATCGTGTTTATCGCGGTTTTCAATCAGCTCGGCATAGCCACGACCAGCATTCTGGCGGTGCTTGGTGCTGCCGGTCTTGCGATAGGGCTGGCCCTACAAGGCACGCTGCAGAATATCGCGGCTGGTATCATGCTGTTATGGCTTCGGCCGTTCCCCGTCGGCGATTATATCGACAGCGGATCCATAACCGGCACGGTCAAAGATGTAGGGCTGTTCTCGACCGAGATTCACACCTATGACGGCCTCTACGTATTCGCCCCCAATTCCGAGCTCTGGAACAGGAAACTGGTGAACTACAGCCGCCTGCCGACACGAATGGTGGAAGTGAAATTCGGCATCGGCTACGACGACGATATCCAGACCGCGCGCTCGGTTATGCTGCGTCTTGCCGCAAACGACGAGCGCATACTCTCCGACCCGGAACCGATGGTTTTTGTATCGTCACTCGGCGATAGCGCAGTGGAATTGTCCTTGAGGGTATGGACCGCCAGGGCGGAATATTCGAATGTCCAACGGGCCCTGCTGGAAGCAGGCAAGAACGGACTTGAAGCAGCGGGCTTGTCGATCCCCTTCCCGCAGCAGGATGTCCACCTGATCCCGGCGGACAAACCGGCTACAGCAGAGAGCAACTAGCCGCCGCATTGCGCCGGCATGCCGCCCTACTACCGCCGCACAGGCCGTGCTAGATCTGCCACATGAGCAGCGATTCCAATGTTCCGGCCCATCTGGCGCAGGCCATTCTCACCATCGACCTCGCGGCAATCGTCAGCAACTGGCGACTTCTTCGCGACCGCGTTGCGCCGGCGCAATGCGCGGCGGTGGTCAAGGCGAACGCCTATGGTGCAGGGATCGCTCCTGTCGCACGGGCGCTGGCCGATGCAGGCTGTAAAACCTTCTTCGTGGCCCATGTCCACGAAGCCCTGGCGCTTCGCCGGGTCCTGCCTCGGGAAGAATACGTCATCTATACCTTGAATGGCATTGCTGGAGGGCGCGAGGCTGCCATCGCGCTGCGCGACAGCTTGCTTCGGCCGGTCATTGGCACATTTGAGGAGTTGGCGCTTTGGCGATCGCTATCGGGAACGAGCGCCAATCCGGCGCTACCGATGGCCCTGCAGTTTTCAACCGGCATGAACAGGCTGGGCTTTGCACCACGCGAAGCTGGCGACGTAACCCAGGTGCTGGCTACGGTCGCTGGGCCGCAGCCAGATTTTGTCATGAGCCATTTTGTTTCATCGGAGATCCCGGACGACCCGATGAACCCTGCACAAATTGCGGCATTTGCGGAAATCCGCAGCCACTTTCCCGCCTTGGCTGGAAGTCTTGCCAATTCATCCGGGATATTCCTTCCACCGGAACCGTATTGCGACCTGGTCCGGCCGGGCTATGCGCTCTATGGCGGCAACCCGACACCGGGACTGCCAAATCCAATGCAGCCGGTCGTGCAGCTCCAGGCGCCGGTCCTGCAAGTGCGCCATGTTCAGCCGGGCGAGACAGCTGGCTATAATGGTGTATGGACTGCAAAGCGTCCCTCCCGGCTGGCGGTCATCGGCGTCGGTTATGCAGACGGTTTTCTGAGATCAGCGGGCGGGCCTTCCGATCCGGGCTTTGCCATGATCGGTGGAACGGCATGCCCGATCGCCGGGCGGGTGTCGATGGACCTGCTGATTCTCGACGCCACGGATGCTCCGGAAAAAGCCGTCCATGCCGGCGCCCGCGCTGAACTGCTGGGCGCAGCCATCACCATCGACGATCTGGCGGAGCGAGCCGGAACAATCGGCTACGAAATACTGACCGGTCTCGGAGCTCGGTATCACCGACGCTACGTCAGCGCGTCCGGAACCACGGAATAGCCGGGCAAAAAATTCCTAGAAAACCAACCGGAGGGATTGGACAAAAGAAGAATGTTCGCTTAATGTTCTCATTATTCGCCAGCCAACGAACGGATGTGAGTCATGCTAGCTGTTCTTGAAAAGTCCCTGCATCCCTATTCTCCCTGCGATTTAAATGCGGCCGAATGCAACACGACCGCCGTTCCGCCTGCCCGCGCCAAGGCGGTGATCCCTGCCCGCGAGGATTTCGTTCCGGCTGCGCCCGTGCGCCTGCCCGACGTCCGCCGCCTGGAGGAATCGCGCGCGTTGAGCGAGGCGCGCGCTTCCGTGGCGGAGGCGCTGGCGGAATTGCGCCAGGCGGAACGTGCGCTCGAGCGCCATCTGAGCGGATTGCGCGACCATATGAATCGCACTATCGCTGCGGCGTGACGGGAGACCTGATTTGGCCAAGGCGCGCTCGACATTCATTTGCCAGAACTGCGGCGCGGTGAGCCCGCGCTGGATGGGCCGTTGCGAAGATTGCGACGCCTGGAACAGCTTTGTCGAGGAAGGCGCACCGGCCGGGATCGGCGCCCGCAACGCCATCGGCAAGGGCCGTGTCTTTGCACTGGAAGGCCTGAGCGGCAATTCGCCGGAAGCGCCGCGCATCGTATCGGGCATCAGTGAACTGGACCGGGTAACCGGTGGCGGTTTCGTACCCGGATCGGTACTGCTGCTGGGCGGCGAGCCGGGGATCGGCAAGTCCACCCTCCTGATCCAAGCCTGCGCTGCACTGGCGGAACGCGGGGAACGGGTTGTTTATATCTCCGGCGAAGAAGCTGTGGCGCAGGTGCGGCTGCGGGCGCGGCGCCTCGGCCTGGACAAGGCGCCGGTCGAACTGGCTGCAGAAACGAGTGTCGAAGACATCGCAGCGACGCTCGGCGAGGGGAAGGTGCCTGCCCTGCTGATCATCGACTCCATCCAGACCATGTGGACTTCAACGGTGGAATCGGCCCCCGGCACGGTGACGCAGGTACGCGCGGCCGCCCAGGGCCTCATCCGCTATGCCAAGACTACCGGGGCCTGCGTCATTCTTGTCGGGCACGTCACCAAGGACGGGCAGATCGCCGGGCCGCGGGTGGTCGAGCATATGGTCGATGCGGTTGCCTCCTTCGAGGGAGATAGCGGTCACCAGTTTCGAATCCTGCGCGCGGTGAAGAACCGCTTCGGCCCGACCGACGAGATCGGCGTTTTCGAAATGACCGGTGGCGGCTTGCGCGAAGTCGCAAACCCGTCGGCGCTGTTTCTATCCGGTCGCGACGGTTCGGCGCCCGGGACCGCAGTATTTGCCGGAATGGAAGGTACGCGTCCCTTGCTGGTCGAGATTCAGGCCCTTGTTTCGCCAACCTCGTTTGGCACGCCGCGCCGCGCGGTCGTTGGATGGGATCCGAGCCGCCTGGCCATGGTGCTTGCCGTTCTGGAGGCCCATGCCGGCCTGCGATTCGGTCAGCACGACGTCTATCTGAATATCGCCGGCGGCCTGAGAATTGCCGAGCCGGCTGCCGACCTCGCGGTCGCGGCTGCGTTGGTATCCTCGCTGGCAGGTACAGAATTGCCTGTACAGACAGTATTTTTTGGCGAACTTGGACTTTCTGGCGCCGTCCGCCCTGTCGCCCATGGAGGCCAGCGCCTGAAGGAAGCTGCAAAGCTCGGCTTTCGCGCCGCCATTGCACCGGCTGCGGAAGGCAACGACAGCGCGCCGGTCAGCGTGCGCAGCGTGGGGCACGTCTCGGCGCTGGTCGCCGATATTGCCGCCAGCAGCACCCGGCGCGAGCGCGGCAACAGCCGCCCGGCTGTAGCTGCTGCCGGGTAATGCACGCATATTTGCTGTGCATTCTGCGTTTGTGCCGACTTCAATGGTGACGCAAGCATGAGCCTCCGGTATAACGTCGGCACTCCTGCGAGCGGCGGCAGGCAGCGACGTCCGGATTTTGTTGCCGCACCGTATTGCGCGAGTGCCGATAAATGCCTTCCTATCTCGACCTTGGTCTGATCGTTATCGTTCTGGTGTCTGCCCTGCTGTCGATGTTGCGCGGGTTTACGCGGGAAGTGCTGGCCATCGCCTCCTGGGGTATTGCGGCCGCAGCCGCCTATTATTTCTATCCGCTCGGTATTCCTTATCTGAAACCGTATATTTCAAAGGAAGCCATTCAGCCCTACGCATCCGCAGGCATCATTTTCCTCCTGACCCTGCTGATCGTTTCGATCATCACGGTAAAGATCTCGGACGCCATCCTGGATTCCAAGGTGGGCGCTCTCGACCGCTCGCTTGGCTTCCTGTTCGGCGCTGGCCGCGGACTGCTGCTTTGCGTCGTCGCCTTTCTCTTTTTCAACTGGCTGGTGCCCGCAAAGTCACAGCCGGAATGGGTCAAGAACGCAAAAACCAGGCCCCTGCTGCAGAATACGGGCGAACAGCTGATGGCGCTGCTACCAGACGACCCCAACAGCACGTTCCTGAAAGGATGGCGTAAATCGAAAGACGGAGCTGAGGGCAGCAAGGACGAGCCAGCCAATGCACCGGCGAAAGCCAACCCCTAGGAGGACCAGCCGTCGCCGTTTCTGGCCGCGCGGCCATGGCGCGACAGCGGAGCGTTCCACCTGCAAGGCGGCAAGGCATGGCTGCAGTGGAGGTCGCAACGGTTGATCGTTGGTGCGTAAAGCAGCGATCTTGAAAGTAGGATAATGAGAACGCCGCCTTCAGGAACCTGTCTTGCGTCAGGGTATTGCGTTTCAAAGTCGATGCCCGATCGTGGAAATTGAACTTTGGGATTCAAGCTTTACAGACAATTGGCCCCTATGGTGGAGCCGGGCTGCTACCGCACTGTTGCGGATTTGCAGTCACCTGATGGATACCGTTCCCGGCCAGCCGGTCATCGCACGTGAGGCAAATGGTTACGATGGCGACGAAAAATCATTCCCAACACCAGCCGGCTTCCAGCCGTAGTGTCGCAGCAAGTCCCTGCGCCAACGATGCGGAGACCTGCCTGACGCGAGCGACGGTGACAGAACTGGATGACATTGATCTGACAGAGGACAGGCTGCACGAAGAATGCGGCGTATTCGGTGTCTTCAACAACATGGATGCCGCCGCGATCACGGCGCTTGGCCTGCATGCGCTGCAGCACAGGGGTCAGGAGGCGGCCGGTATCGCGGTTTTCGACGGCGAACATTTCCATTCGGAACGTCGGCTCGGTCTGGTCGGCGACCATTTTTCCCGGGCATCAACGATCGAGCGCCTACCCGGTTCGGCTGCAATCGGCCACGTCCGCTATTCGACGCAAGGGGAGACAGCGCTGCGCAACGTCCAGCCGCTGTTTGCCGAATTGAATTCCGGCGGCTTTGCCGTGGCCCATAATGGCAACCTGACCAATGCAACTGCGCTGCGCCGAGAACTTATTGCCGACGGCGCAATCTTCCAATCGACGTCGGACACGGAAGTGATCCTGCATCTGGTGGCGCGCAGCCGCAAGGCGCGCGTTCTGGAACGCTTTATCGAAGCTGTGCGCCAGCTTGAAGGCGCCTTTTCGCTGGTGGCGCTCACCAATAAGAAGCTGATCGGCATGCGCGATCCGCTGGGGATACGGCCACTGGTGCTTGGCACTCTCAATGGGCAGTATGTACTAGCTTCCGAGACCTGCGCGCTCGAGATGATAGGCGCACAGTTCGTCCGCGATATCGAGAATGGCGAGATCGTGGTCATCAGCGAAGAAGGACTGGAAAGCCACAAGCCGTTTCCGCCGCAAAAGGAACGCCCCTGCATTTTCGAGTTCATCTATTTTGCCCGGCCCGATTCGGTGGTTCAGGGCCGCCCCGTCTACGACGTACGCAAGAATATGGGAGTTCAGCTCGCGCGCGAAGCCCCTGTCGAGGCGGATGTGGTCGTGCCGGTGCCGGATTCCGGCGTGCCGGCAGCCATCGGCTATGCGCAGCAATCGGGCATTCCGTTCGAGCTCGGCATCATCCGCAACCACTATGTCGGGCGCACCTTCATCCAGCCGACGCAATCGGTTCGCGAACTGGGAGTACGGCTCAAGCACAGCGCCAATCGCTGCGTAGTTGAAGGCAAGCGCATTATCCTGATCGACGATTCGATCGTGCGGGGAACCACTTCGGTCAAGATCGTGCGCATGATGCGCGACGCCGGCGCCAGGGAGGTACACTTCCGTATCTCATCGCCGCCGATTTCCCATCCGGACTATTACGGCATCGACACTCCCGCGCGGGAAAAGCTGCTGGCGGCTACCCATACGCTGGAGGAAATGCGCGCCTTCATCGGTTGCGATTCGCTTGCCTTCCTGTCGATTGACGGCATCTACCGCGCCATGGGCTACGAATTGCGCGACGGCGAGCAACCGCAGGCGGGCGCCGTAAAAGGTGGGGGGCAGGGCGCCGTCGGGGGCCAGAATCCAGGGCTCCGCCGTTT
>JAPOIA010000044.1 GCA_029979185.1 Alphaproteobacteria bacterium
GGGCAGCAGCCAGAACGAGATGTTGTTCATGCGCGGGAAGGCCATGTCCGGCGCGCCGATCATCAGCGGCACGAACCAGTTGCCGAAACCACCAATCAGCGCCGGCATGACCAGGAAGAAGATCATGATAACGCCGTGGCCGGTGATGAACACGTTGTACATGTTCTTCGCCGCATCGGCGGAATTGTCGCCCGCCAGAATCTGCGAGATCCATGGGAACACGCCAAGGCCGGTGCCGGAAAGTTCGGCGCGGATGGCAATCGACATCAATGTACCGACGATACCGGCAAAGACCGCGAAATACAGGTAGAGCGTGCCGATATCCTTGTGGTTGGTCGAAAACAACCAGCGCCGCATGCCGGTCGGCAGGTGGTGCTCATGTGCATCGTGATGGGCGTGCGCTTCGGTAGCCATATGTCCGTCCTCGAAAATCTCTGTTCACTGCGAACCGGCCCGCATCGGCCGGTCCCTGCTGGCGTTGTTCTTAGTTGTTGACTGCGGCGAACCGTACGCGGGCAGGCGCCTCGGCAAACTTCTTCTTCGCTTCCGCCAGCCACTGCTTGTACTTCTCTTCGCTGACGACACGGATCACCACAGGCATATAGGCGTGGTCCTTGCCGCAGAGCTTCGAGCACTGCCCGTAGTAGATGCCTTCCTTCTCCGCCTTGAAGTGAATTTCGTTCAGGCGGCCCGGCACGGCGTCGATACGCACGCCGAAGTTCGGGATGGTGAAGGAGTGGATGATGCCGACAACGTCAGCGGTCACCTGAACGCGGATAACCTTGTTCACCGGAACGACGGCTTCATTGTCGACGTCCAGCAGCTTCAGCTTGCCCTTCGGCAGGTTGGTCTGGTCGAGCAGGCGCGAGGTAAACTCGAAACCGCCGCCTTCTTCCTTCGGATAGGTCCAGGTCCATGCCCAGGAAGCGTTGCCTGTGACCTTCAGCGTGTGGTCGGCCTTCGGCAGGATCAGCTGCTTGTTGAGCAGCGGGAAAGAGAACGCCGCAATGAACAGCAGGATCATGATCGGCACCACGGTCCAGGCAACCTCGAGCGCGGCATTGTGCGTGGTGCGCGAGGGAACCGGATTGGCCGATTCCTTGAACTTGTTCATCACGATAATCAGCAGCACCAGCACGAACAGAGAAATGACCGTGATGATTGGCAGCAGGATCGCATTGTGGAAAAAATTCATGTCGCGGGCCTGGTCGGTCACCGCCTCGGGCAGGCTTATCTGCCCTGCACGCGGGGCGCCGATGAACTGCGCATGGGCCGCGCTGGCTGCAAACATCAATGCCGCCGATGCACCGCCGGCGAGCCATTTGTGTGTGGCGATCCTGAAAGAAGTCATTCGATCCCGTCCTGCTAGGCGGACCCTGGCCCGCCATATGTCACTGTTCTTGATTCACTTACACTGGCAAGCGCAGGCTTGCCGAAATCCTTTTCCTGTCCGCGGGCCTTGCCCGCACCCTCCGGTCGTCCGCCTGCGCGCTCCCGCACATCAGGCTTCGGAATTTTGCCACATAGGCCAGCCAGACACTCTGTCCATGAGCGCCAGCGCGGCAAAATGACTCTGCCAGAGGCATGTATCCGGCTCCGTTCCAACCACAAAGCCGCCGAAGGCGCAACGTTCACGAGGTCGCAACCCCGTGCGGCATAAGGGCGCGAAGACCTGTAGCATGAAATCTGCAGCGACTGAACGCCCTTGAGCGCCAGCGCAGCCATTATGAACAGCCGTTGTGCGCAACCCGCGCGCCACGCGGTCCCGCTGCAGGCGGGGAAGCTTGCCACGCACGCGGAATAGCCGGTAGGTCTGCTAAAGTATGATCATGAGTGATTCGATTTTCGGCGTGCGTTTTGCGGCAGAAACCGCCGGAATGAACTTTATCGGGAGCATGATCCCGGACAATCTGTGAAGCGGTGGGACAAGCGATGGTGAACACGCGAAACAACCGGCAAGCCGGATATTCTGGCAGATATATTGGCTGGAACGTGGGCCGGCTGGCGGCGATTGCCCTTGCGGCAGTATCGGTTTTTGCCGCCGGCGTCCTGACGGTGGAAACCGCCATTGCCCAGGCCAAGGTAAAGGGCAAGTTCGGTTTCTGGGAGATGCGCTGCGAGACGCCGCCCGGCGCGAGCCGCGAACAATGCGCGCTGATGCAGTCGGTTGCCGCCGAGGACAAGCCGAACATGAACCTGGTGGTCATCGCCATCAAGGCGGCGGACGGCAAGTCCCGGCTATTGCGCGTCGTCGCGCCGCTGGGCGTTCTGCTCCCTGCCGGTCTCGGACTGAATATCGACAAGGCCGACAAGGGGCGCGCCGGCTTTGTGCGCTGCCTGCCGTCCGGTTGCGTTGCCGAGGTCGTGATGGACGACAAGCTGCTGGACGAACTGGGGGGCGGCAAGACCGCGACCTTTATCGTCTTCGAGACCCCTGAACAGGGCATCGGCATCCCGCTGACACTGAACGGCTTCAAGGAAGGCTTCGGCAAGCTGCCCTGACAAGCGCATCCGGGAGGCGGCCTGCGCGAGACAATCAAGCGGGGGAGCGAATCGTCCGCCATGCAACTGCGGGTATTTTCTCGGGCGCGAATAGGGTATACACCTGCCGACTTTGAGGGGCCGGGCGGTCTTTGGCGCGCCTGGCTTGTAAAAAGCGGGATGAAGACCGGCGGCGGTAGCGGGAGTATGAAGATGCGTGCAGTTAAGGGCCAAATGACGAACCGCCAGTTTGCAGACAACGGATCGCGGGGCAGAACGGCGGGCGCTCTGGCGGCTGCTCTATCGCTTGCCATTCTGGCGGGCGCCTGCTCGACCGGCGCCGGCAAGGATCCTACCGACACGCTGGGCAACCTTTTGGCCTTTAATTCTCCCAAGGCCCCGCCGGTGGCAGCAGGCGCTACCAGGGGGCCCGTTTATGACATCAACTGCCCAGTCGTTGATGTGCTCGAGGGCGGCGCGGCCCACCGCGTCTACAGTGGGCGCGGAACCTCCAACCAGGACGTGCGCTACCAGTTTTCCGTCGGCCAGACAGCGCGCGAATGTTCCATGGAGAATGGCCAGATCGCGATTCGCGTCGGCGTCGAAGGAAAGGTGCTGCTCGGACCGGCCGGCTCGGCATCCAGCTTCAATGTGCCCGTCAAGATCGCGGTGCGGGACGAGAACACCCAGCAGATGGTCGCGTCCAAAACCTATCAGGTTGCTGTGACCCTGCCGCCGGGTGCGCCGCATTCCACGTTTTCCGTGGTTTCCGAGCCGCTGCTTGTTCCCTTCCGTCGCAAGGAAGCGAACGAGGACTATCTGATTATGGTCGGCTTCGAAAAGACCAAGGCACAGCCCCAGCGCAAGCGCCGTCGCGTCAGCCGCAGGCGCTGAATGTCCCCGATTCGAGCCGCTTCGGGGCAGGCTGATCGACGCTATTTGCCTTGCAACTATCATGTGGGCAGCGTGATGGCCGGCCTGCTCTGCAGTTGACTCGTTCGCCGCACGCGGTATGTATCTGACGTCAGTAATTCTTCCTGCGGGAGAGACCGGCCGCAAGGCAGTACGCTTCGCGATCGGCGCCGAAGGCGCAACCGCCCCGGAAACGCTCAGGCAAAAGGGCCGCCGGAAGATGACACTCTGGAAAGCGGTGATATTGCGAATCTGATTAGATATCGGATCTCCAATGCCATCCACCGACGGGCGTAACCGTATTTGCGCGTCAGCGCGGAGCGGGAAATCTCTCAGGTCACCGGACAGAGGGGGCGCGGCATTCGAATGCTTTGCAGGCTTATGCTTGCAGGCTTTTGAACAGCCGCCGCGTCACACTGGTCCGGGGATTTCCATGGCAGAGCCTGCCTCCACATCGTCTGCCTCCACATCTGCTGATTCGCATAATTCCGGCTCCGGGAACGCCAGCGCATCGCTGTTGCGGACGCCGTTGCATGACGCCCATCTTGCCGCCGGCGCGCGCATGGTGCCTTTTGCCGGCTATTCCATGCCGGTGCAGTATCCCGACGGCATTCTCGCCGAGCACAACTGGACACGCCAGAGCGCTGGCCTGTTCGATGTATCGCACATGGGGCAATATTATCTGGTAGCCGCCGATGGCCGCCATGAAACCGTGGCGCGCGCCGCCGAGCAGTTGATGCCGGTCGACATTCTCAACCTTACTCACGGCCAGCAGCGCTACTCGCAATTGCTGAATGCGCAGGGTGGCATCATCGACGATCTGATGATCGCCCGCTCGCGCGAGCCGGAACATGACGGCTGGCTCTACATGGTGCTGAACGCCGCCTGCAAGGACAATGACTTCGCCCATATCAGCAAGAACCTGCCGGATGGCGTACATATCGAAGCGGCCTACGGGTTCACCGGCCTGCTCGCCCTGCAGGGGCCGAAAGCGGCTGCCGTGATGGCGGACCTTGTTCCCGCGGCCGCGCAACTCGCTTTTATGACGACGGGAAAGTTTTCCCTCGCCGGTCGCGACGTCCATATCACCCGCTCCGGCTATACCGGCGAGGATGGCTTTGAAATCGCTGTCCATGACGCCGCCGCCAGCCATATCTGGAACACGCTGCTCGCCGATCCGCGCGTGAAGCCTGTCGGGCTCGGCGCGCGCGATTCGCTGCGGCTGGAAGCCGGCCTTTGCCTCTATGGCCACGACATCGACGAAACGACATCGCCGGTCGAGGCCGGCCTGCAATGGTCGATCCAGAGGCGCCGCAGAGAAGAAGGCGGATTTCCCGGCGCCGATCGCATCCAGCGCGAGTTGCAGGAAGGCCCGGCGCGCAGGCGTATCGGCCTGACGCTGGAAGGCCGCCAGCCGGCGCGCGAAGGCGCGGAGATCGCCACGCCCGATGGCAATGTCGTCGGACGCATCACATCGGGCGGCTTTTCCCCCGTCCTCGGCCATCCCATAGCCATGGGCTATGTCGATGCCGCCCATGCCGCGAAAGGCACTGCGCTGCAGGCGATCGTCCGCGGCAAGGCGCTTCCGGCAACCGTGGTTCCGATGCCCTTCGTACCAACCAACTATTACAAACCCGGAATTTGAACTGCCGATCCGGCGCAGACCCGATACAACAAACCAAAGGTGACCAATGGCTGGCGAGCATTTTACCAACGATCACGAATATGTCCGCGTTGAAGGCGACGAGGGCGTGGTCGGCATCAGCAACTACGCGCAGGAACAGCTGGGCGATGTCGTGTTTGTCGAGCTGCCCGAGACAGGCAAGGCGTTCAAGCGCGGCGATCAGGTTGCTGTTGTCGAAAGCGTCAAGGCCGCCAGCGAAATCTACATGCCGGTCGACGGCGAGGTGATCGCGGTCAACAGCGATCTCGAAGGCGAGCCTGCCACCGTCAATAGCGATCCGGCGGGCGCAGGATGGTTCTTCCGTATCCGTATCGCCGACAAGGCGCAACTCGGCGAGCTGATGGACGACGCCGCCTATTCGGAATTTCTCAAGACGCTGGAGTGAGCCCCATGCGCTATCTGCCCCTGACCGAACAGGATCGTGGCATGATGCTGCAACGCATCGGCGTTGAAAGCATCGACGACCTGTTTGCCGATATTCCCGCTGCCAAACGGCTGCAAGCCCGTCTCGATTTGCCGAAGCACAAGAGCGAGATGGAAGTCGAGCGGATCATGTCCGGCTTCGCCGCGCGCAACGTGCCGGCGGACTCGCAGCCGTTTTTCATCGGCGCGGGCGCTTACAAACATCATGTGCCGGCCAGCGTCGATCATCTGATCCAGCGCTCGGAATTTTTGACCAGCTATACACCCTACCAGCCGGAGATTTCCCAGGGCACGCTGCAGATGCTGTTCGAGTTCCAGACGCAGGTCGCCAATCTCACCGCGATGGAAGTCGCAAACGCCTCAATGTACGACGGCTCCACCGGATGCACCGAAGCCGTGCTGATGGCCCATCGCATCACCCGGCGGCACAAGGCCGTCCTGTCCGGCGCCCTGCATCCGCATTATGCGGATGTCGTCGTCAGTACCTCTCACATGGCGAACGCCAGGGTTGACCGGCTGCCGCCCGATGTGTCGGCGGATGAAGATATTCTCGCGCGCATCGATGCCGATACATCCTGCGTCGTGGTGCAGACGCCGGACTTTTTCGGCAACCTGCGCGACCTGTCTGCCATTGCCGAAAAGTGCCACGAACATGGTGCGCTGCTGATCGCGGTCTTTACCGAGGCTGTCTCGCTAGGCCTTGTCGAGCCGGCTGGCGCCATGGGTGCGGATATCGTGGTCGGCGAAGGCCAGTCCATCGGCAACGGCCTCAACTTCGGCGGCCCTTATGTCGGTCTGTTTGCAACGCGCCAGAAATACCTGCGCCAGATGCCGGGCCGTCTCGCCGGCCAGACGGTGGACGCCGACAACGAGCGTGGTTTCGTGCTGACGCTTTCCACCCGCGAACAGCATATCCGCCGCGAGAAGGCGACGTCGAACATCTGCACCAATTCCGGATTGTGCGCGCTGGCCTTCTCGATCCACATGTCGCTGCTGGGCGAAACCGGCCTGCGCAAGCTCGCGAAGGTCAATCACGCCAATGCGGTGAAACTGGCCGACATGCTTGCCGGTGTGAAGGGCGTCGAAGTGTTGAACGAAACCTTCTTCAACGAATTCACCATTCGCGTGCCGGGCAAGGCTGCCGATGCCGTCGAAAAGCTTGCGGGGCAGGGGATACTGGCCGGCGTACCCGTATCGCGGCTGCTGCCGGACGCCGGTCTCGACGACCTGATGCTCGTCGCCAGCACCGAGGCGAATACGGATGCTGACCGCCGGGCGCTGGCGGATGCGTTGAAGGGAATGTGAACAGCCTGATCCCGGACGTCGCAGGCGATCCGGGACCGCTATCGGAAACAGAGAGGTCCCGCATAACCGCTTTGCGGATTGCGGGATGACATGGAAAACCTGACAGGAAGATGCCATGCTCAACAATCAAGGCCGCCCGACACAGCCAGAAGCAGCTTCCGGCGAAACGATTGCGCACAAAACCTTCACCGGCAATCGCGGCTTGCAGACCCATGAGCCGCTGATTTTCGAAACCGGCCGCAACGATGTGACCGGAGTCGATATCGACGAGCCGGAGGAATTCACGCCACGCCTTGGCGCGATGCTGCGCAAGGCAACCATCGATCTGCCCGGTCTCAGCGAGCCGGAAGCCATGCGCCACTATGTGCGCCTGTCGCAGAAGAACTACGCCATCGACGCAGGGCTCTATCCCCTCGGGTCCTGTACGATGAAGCACAATCCGCGCCTCAACGAGAAGATGGCGCGCCTGCCCGGCCTGTCGGACATTCATCCCTTGCAGCCTCAATCCACTGTGCAGGGCGCCCTTGCATTGATCGACGAGCTTGCAAACTGGCTGATGGAGATCACTGGCACCCATGCCGTTGCCATGTCGCCGAAAGCCGGGGCGCATGGCGAGACCTGCGGCATGATGGCGATCAAGGCCGCCATCGAGGCGCGCGGCGAAGGTGCAACGCGCAATGTCGTGCTGGTGCCTGAAAGCGCCCACGGCACCAATCCGGCGACCGCTGCCCTGATCGGATACAGCGTGCGCTCCATTCGCGCCGATGCGTCCGGCACGGTACGCGTTGCCGATGTGAAAGCGGCGCTGGGCCCTGATGTTGCAGCGATCATGTTGACCAATCCCAACACCTGCGGCCTCTTTGAAAAAGACATCGTGGAGATTGCCGAAGCGGTGCACGAGGCTGGCGGCTATTTCTACTGCGACGGCGCCAATCTCAACGCCATCATGGGCAAGGTGCGCCCGGGTGATCTCGGCATCGACGCCATGCACATCAACCTGCACAAGACTTTTTCGACGCCCCACGGCGGCGGTGGGCCCGGCGCCGGCCCGGTTGTCCTGTCGCAAGCGCTGGCGCCCTTCGCGCCCGTGCCTTTTGTGGCGAAGGATGAAGGAGGACACTCACTCATCGAACATGCCGAAGGCTCGCAGAGCTTCGGCCGCATGACCGCCTTCCACGGCCAGATGGGCATGTTCGTGCGCGCGCTGACCTATATGCTCTCCCACGGCGGCGACGGCCTGCGGCAGGCATCGGAGGATGCGGTGCTCAGCGCCAATTACATCCGTGCCTGCCTGAAGGACATCATGTCCGGCCCCTTTGTCGAGCAGCCCTGCATGCACGAGGTCGTGTTCGACGATGCCTGGCTGAAGGGCACCGGCGTGACCACGCTCGATTTCGCCAAGGCGATGATCGATGAGGGCTATCACCCGATGACGATGTACTTCCCGCTGGTGGTGCATGGCGCGATGCTGATCGAGCCGACGGAATCGGAGTCTTTGGCATCGCTGGATCTCTTCATCATGACCCTGCGCGATATGGCTTTCCGCGCCAGGCGCGGCGAGGCGGAACGCTTCACGCAAGCGCCATATTTTGCCCCGATGCGCCGGCTTGATGAAACAAGAGCCGCCCGCCAGCCGGTGTTACGCTGGACGAAGCCGGAGACCGTACAGGTGGAAGCGGTGGCGGCAGAGTAATTGGAAACGTCATCCCGGACGCAGGAGGCGATCCGGGACCTTTCAAAGCGGAGAAAGGTCCCGCATCTCGCTTCACTCGTGCGGGATGACGCTATTCCCCCACCAGCTCCTCACCCAGTACCTCCCAGCCGAATTGCAGCAGGGGCATCGCCGCTTTCGCAAACTGCGTGACGGCGGCGATCAGCTTTGGCCCGTCCTGCAGCAATTGGTTGTCGTAGGGCGTGCGGGCGATAAAGTTCTTGAACCGCACCGCATGCGCCACGCGCTCATCGACTTGCTTGAACAGCTGCGGATTGCGCGTGAGCGCCTCGTGATCCCAAAGTTCCAGCCCCTTGGTCTTCAGTTTCTTTTCGATGTCAAGAAACCGGTCGGGCCGCGCCGCGATGGCCTTGCGGAAGGCGAGCAGTTGCGGCGGCTCGGGATGATAGAAACCGGCGGCGAAGAAGCCGCCCTCCGGCGAAACATGCGTATAGACGATGCCGGGCGAACCCTTGCCGCCGGTGCGCGTCAGCACGCAGCCGCCGTTCGTCTTGTAGGGGCTCTTGTCCTTTGAGAAGCGCACGTCGCGGTTGAGCCTGAACGTCGCCCGGCGCGGATCGCCGCGCAAAGGCAGCTTCGCCTTCTTCATCGCTTCCGAGGCGGCTTCCACGTAGGCCTCCAGTGGCTCCTTGAACGCGGACAGGTAGATATCGCGATTATCGTTGAACCATTCGCGCGACTGGTGGAAGCCAAGCGCGGTGAGAAACTTCAGCGTATTGTCCGGGAAGCCGGGGAAGGCGGCGGCGCTCGACGGCGCAGGTTTTTTTGCGGGCATCCTGAAATCCATTGATGGGCGGTAACACCAAAGGTCACCACTGTAGCGCGCTGCCCGCAAAACAAAACCCCGGCGCAGGGCCGGGGTTTTGAAATTCTCTGATGGCGCAGCAGATCAGTGCAGCTTCGCCTTCAGGTCGCCGATGCCCTTCATGACGAGGTCTGCGCCGGCTTCGCCCTTCACCTGGCTGCGCATGACAGCCTCGGCGGCGGCAGCGGCTGCATCGGCAGCGGCGGCGCGCACTTCGCTGGCGGCCTGCGCTTCGGCGCGGGCGATCTTCTCTTCGGCCTGCCGGGTACGGCGGGTAACGAACTCTTCCGAGCGCCTGGCTGCTTCCTGCGCCATCGCCTCGGCCTCTTCCTTTGCGGCAGCGACGATCTCGGCCGCTTCCTTCTCCGCTTCGGTTGCTTTTGCCTTGTAGGAGGCAAGCAGCGCCTCGGCTTCCTCACGCAGGCGCTTCGCCTCGTTCAGTTCCGCCGCGACGGCTTCACCGCGATCGTTCAGCGCCTTCCCAAGCATCGTGTGAACGCCGAGATAGCCCAGCAGCAGTACGAAAAGGACGAAGCCTATGGCGACGAAGAAACTGGCGTCGAAATGCATGGCTCTTCCTCAGTTCGTTTTCAGGTTTGCCAGGGCGGACTTCACAGCCGCTGCATCGGGCGCCTTGCCGGTCAGCTGCTGGACGATGTTGCCCGTCACCTCTTCGGCGATGGACAACACATTGCCCATGGCGGTGGCCTTGGTCTGGGCGATGCGCTTTTCGGCGTCAGCCAGTTTTACGTTGAGTTCGCCTTCCAGCTTCACACGCTGCGCTTCGGTCTCTGCGGCAATCTTTTCCCGCATGTCCTTGGCGGAAGCCTGCGCACTTGCGCGTGCATCGGAAAGGGTCTTTTCATAGGCAGCCGCTGCGGCGTCGGCATCGGCCTGCGTCTGCGAAGCCTGCGCCAGATCGCTTTCGATACGTGCTTTGCGCTGTTCGAGAATTTCGGAAACGCGCGGCAGCGCGACCTTCGACATCAGCCAGTAGAGCAGGCCGAACGTAATCACCAGCCAGAAAATCTGTCCGGCAAAGGTGGAAGTGTCGAATGGCGGAAACGCGCCCTTGGCGGCGTGTTCAGCCCCTGGCGCTTTTGCGGTCGCAGCAAGTGCGGAAGACATAAGCATGGTGAAGTCCGTGCGTAATTGGTCTGCTCAAGGAAACTGCATCCGCAGCGGCCGGGGTCCTGCCATGCAGATGCAATCATCCGGAAAACGCCGCGCAGGGTGTCCCGCGCGGCGCCAGTGTATCAGACCACGAACAGCAGAAGGATCGCGACCAGGAACGCAAAGATGCCGAGACCTTCGGCAAGCGCTGCACCGATGAAGGCGCGGCCGAACTGGCCATCGGATGCTGACGGGTTGCGCAGGGCACCCGACAGGAAGTTACCGAAAATCGAACCGACACCGACGGCGGCTACGCCCATGCCGATCGCCGCAAGACCTGCGCCGATGTATTTTGCTGCTACTGGATCCATTTCGAACTCCGTTCGTGTATGTGGGACACGTATTGTTGTTGCGCTCTTTATTAGTGGCCCGGATGAATTGCGTCGTTCAGATAGACGCAAGTGAGGATGGTGAACACATAGGCCTGCAGCACGGCCACCAGCAGCTCGAGCGCCGAAATGGCGACGACGCCTGCCAGCGGCAGCGGTGCGAGGGCCGCCCATGCGCCGGAAGCCAGCAGCATGGTTACGAATCCACCGAAAACTTTGAGGGTGATGTGGCCCGCCAGCATGTTGGCGAACAGACGAACCGACAGCGAGATCGGCCGCGACACAAACGAGATGACCTCGATCATCACCAGGAAGGGCAGCATCACCGGGGAGACGCCCGACGGGACGAACAGGCGGAACCAGTGCAGGCCGTGCTTGTAGATGCCGTAGAGAATGACCGTCAGGATCACCAGCGCGGCAAAAGCGAAGGTCACGACGATCTGGCTGGTGACGGTAAAGGAATAGGGGATAAGGCCGATCAGGTTGGCGAACAGCACGAACATGAACAGCGAGAACACGAAGGGGAAGAACCGCATGCCGTCGTTGCCGGCGGTGCCGCGTATCGTATTGGCGACAAACTCATAGGACATCTCCGCCGCGCTTTGCAGCTTGCCCGGCACGAGCTCGCGGTTGCGGGTTCCGTAGACCATCAGGAACCAGACGGCCGCCAGGATGATCACCATGAACAGGGATGCATTGGTGAAAGACAGATCCATGCCGAACATCTTGATCGGCACGATATTCTGGATTTCAAACTGATGGATCGGATCGATCGCTTTTCCCTCAGCCGCCACTGTGCTTGTCCTTCAGCCCGTATGTTCGTTCCATTGCAGGGATACCGTTCCGGCGAAAAGCCGCTCGGGCGCCCTGCGCTCTATTTCCCTTCCGCGTCCCGCCGCGCCCCCGTAGGATTCATCGCGACGCGATAGACGTTCCAAAATCCCGCCACCGTGCCCAGAACCCCGAAAATCAGGAGGAACACCGGCGATGTCGAGAACCATTTGTCGAGTAGCCAGCCTATGGCTCCACCGGCGATGATTCCCGCTACAAACTCCGACAGGATGCGAAAGCCCAGACTGAGGGCCTTGCCCGTCGCACCGCCCGGAACCTCTACGCCCCTGGCGGCATTTTCCCGCTGCAGATCGGCCTGCTTCCGCGCTTCCAGCGATGCCGAAAGCCGGTCAAGCCGCGCCCGCAGCGCCTTGTCCTCGCGTTGCCGGGCCAGTTCTTCCGGAGTCAGTTCCTCGCTGCCTCCATCGTTCCGGCCACCGGCGCCACTGCCCGAGTTGTCGCTCATGAACTGCTGCCCGTTCACTGCCCGCCGCACCCGGGGTGCGCGCCCTTCCAGCACATTTCCGGGAAGGCGCAGGCAGGTTGCGCGCTGGATGCATTATATCCCGGCAAAACACAAGCCCCTGTCATTCGCCTGAACAGCGCCGGAGGGCGGCTCTTGCAGGTCCATGCCGGAATTGTGAATCGCAGGAAGATGCGCGCGCACGAAAAACAGCTCGCGAGCGACTCCCGCAAGCGCGCGCACCATATTGTCGGACCCCAAGCGTGTCAAGCCGCGCCCGGGCTCTGCCTGTGCGTATTTAGTCTAATAAATTCAGTCGATTATTCGCGATGCGCCAATCTGTCTTGCGCACCGCGCCAGACATTTCCGCTGCACTGCACCAAACAGCAGCTTTACAGGGCGTATTTCCGGCATCATAGATTCGGAAAACACCCTAAGTAAAGGGCATGGAGGCGACCCGATGGCAAACCCGGCCAAATGCTACAATATTGCCGATCTGCGCGAGGCGGCCCGCCGGCGGCTGCCGCGCGGCGTCTTCGATTATATCGACAAGGGCACCGAGGACATGATCTCGCTGGAGGGCAACCGCTCCGGCTTTCGTGACATCAAGCTGCTCAACAAGGTCATCGCCAATATTTCCGACGTGCAGACCGGCCACGAGATCTTCGGCAAGCCCATGGACATGCCGATGATTGTCGCCCCCACCGGCACCGCGGGGCTCACCTGGTTTCAGGGCGAGTTCGAGCTGGCCAAGGCCGCCGCCAAGGCGGGCGTGCCCTTTACCCTCGCCACCGGCTCCAACACGCCGATGGAAAAGCTCGCCAACGAGGCCGGCGGGCGGCTGTGGATGCAGCTGTATATGTGGCGCGAGAAGCACCTGTCCGACGAACTGGTGAAGCGCGCCGCGCGCAACGGCTTCGAATGCCTCTTGTGGACCGTCGATATCGGCCACGGCGCCAACCGCGAGCACAATCTGCGCAACGGCTTCGCGACACCTTACGTGCTCAACAGCAAGAGCGTCGTCGACATGTTGCTGCATCCCGGCTGGCTCGCCGGCGTCATGGGCCGCTACATGATGAACGGCGGCATGCCGCGCCATGTGAATTATCCGGAAGGCTACCAGACCAAGATCACCGGCAATGTCGAAAAGCAGAAGGAAACCCACGGCGTCGCCGCCAAGCGCGCCGACAACGTCAGCTGGGACGACGTGAAACGCCTGCGCGACATCTTCCCCGGAAAGTTCCTGCTGAAGGGCGTCATCCGCCCTGATGATGCGGCAAAAGCCTTCGAGGAAGGCGTCGACGGCATCGTCGTCTCCAACCACGGCGGCCGCAACATGGATTCAGCCCCTGCCACCATCGAGATGCTGCCGCACATCAGGAAAGCCGTCGGCAAGGACGCCACCGTGATCCTTGATTCCGGCATCCGCCGTGGCTCTGATATTGTCAAGGCAAAAGCGCTGGGCGCCGATGCCGTGCTGGCCGGCAGAGCCATGCTCTACGGCTGCGCCGCCGGCGGCCAGGCGGGAGCAACCCGCGCCATCAACCTGCTGAAGTCCGAGATGAAGCGGACCATGGCGTATA
>JAPOIA010000045.1:0-13218 GCA_029979185.1 Alphaproteobacteria bacterium
GATCGTCGAGGAGGGCGGAAAGATTTTGGCAGCCAATCTGGCCGCGGAAGTCTTCTTCGAGATGGGTGTAACCCAGCTTTGCCGTCATACGCTGGCAGAATTGACCGGCTTTTCGTCGCCCATGCTGTCACTGCTTGATGATGTTTTGCTGCGCCGGGCCAGCGTGAACGAATACCGGGTGGAAATCGGCCTGCCGCGCAGCGGGGCGGAGCGTGTGGTCGATTTGCATGCAGCGCCATTCGGACTGAATGCACAAAAAATAATCATAACGCTTCAAGAGCGTACAATTGCCGACAAGATAGACAGGCAAATGACCCATCGGGGAGCGGCGCGCTCCGTAACTGCGCTTGCCGGAATGCTGGCGCACGAGATCAAAAACCCGCTTTCGGGTATCCGCGGAGCAGCGCAATTGCTTGAAGGCGGGCTCAGCGATGACGACCGGGCGCTGACCCGGCTGATATGCGACGAGACTGACCGGATTGTCAAGCTTGTTGACCGGATGGAAATCTTCACCGACGGGCGCCCTGTGGAGCGGCATCCGGTCAACATCCATTCGGTGCTCAATCATGTGAAGCAGCTGGCAGTTGCTGGTTTTGCGCGCCATATCAAGTTCACGGAGACCTACGATCCCTCGCTTCCGCCGGTGTTGGCCGACCGGGACCAGTTGATCCAGATATTTCTGAACCTCGTCAAAAATGCCGCCGAGGCTATCGGCGAGAAGGCAATTGACGGCGAAATCGAGTTTTCGACGGCCTTCCGGCCCGGAGTGCGTATCCGGGGGCCGGGTACCGGGGAATCCGTGGGCTTGCCGCTTGAGATCCGGGTTCGGGACAACGGGCCGGGGGTTAATCCGGATATTGCCGCCAACCTGTTCGACCCGTTCGTTTCCGGCAAGGAGAGCGGAACTGGCCTTGGTCTTGCTTTGGTAGCAAAGCTGGTAGGCGATCATGGAGGCATCATCGAATGCGAAAGCCGTCCGCGCAGGACAGTTTTCAAATTGCTCCTGCCCATGGCGGAAGGCGCTACCGATGACGACTCCGGAAACTCCGGCTCGTAGCAGAGGGTTGGTGAGCGAGTTTGGCTGACGGTATCGCGGTTTCGATCGCGATTAGGATGGAAAGTGAGAAAGAAAGATGGCGAAAGGTCAGATACTGGTTGCCGACGACGATGCCGGTATCCGCACGGTCCTTTCCCAGGCGTTGTCGAGAGCCGGTTACGACGTACGGCTGGCGAGTAACGCCGCGACATTGTGGAACTGGGTGCAGGCCGGCGACGGCGATCTGGTCATATCCGATGTGGTCATGCCTGATGGCAATGCCTTCGATCTTCTGCCGCGGATCAAGCAGCACCGCCCGGAACTGCCGATCATTGTCATGAGCGCGCAGAATACGTTCATGACCGCCATCAAGGCATCCGAGCGCGGTGCCTATGACTACCTGCCAAAGCCTTTCGATCTGAAAGACCTCGTATCGGTCGTTGGTCGCGCGCTTAGCGAGCCCAAGGCGGGCGTCCAGCGCGAGCGTGCGGAAGAGCCGGACGGCATGCCGCTGGTCGGCCGTTCTCCTGCCATGCAGGAAATCTACCGCACGCTGGCACGACTGATGCAGACCGATCTGACGGTGATGATCGTGGGTGAATCGGGGACCGGCAAGGAACTCGTGGCGCGTGCGCTCCATGAATACGGCAAGCGCAAGAAGGGGCCCTTTGTAGCGATCAACATGGCGGCCATTCCGCGTGACCTGATCGAGAGTGAGTTGTTCGGACATGAAAAGGGCGCCTTCACCGGCGCCAATACGCGCTCCGTCGGCCGGTTCGAGCAGGCCGAAGGCGGCACGCTGTTCCTCGATGAAATCGGGGACATGCCGATGGAGGCGCAGACCCGGCTGCTACGAGTTCTGCAGCAGGGCGAGTATACAACGGTCGGCGGACGCAATCCGATCAAGACGAATGTCCGCATTGTTGCAGCGACGAATAAGGATCTGCGTTCGCTCATTGGGCAGGGGCTTTTCCGTGAAGATCTGTTCTTCCGGCTCAATGTCGTGCCGATCCGTTTGCCGCCCTTGCGCGAGCGGCGCGAGGATATTTCTGATCTGGTGCAACACTTCTTCAAACAGGCCGAAGCCGAGGGCCTGCCGCGCAAGGTGATCGATTCCGAGGCGCTGGACGAACTGAAGGCCTATCACTGGCCGGGCAATATCCGGGAACTTGAAAACCTGATCCGGCGTTTGACGGCGCTCTATCCGCAGGACACGATTTCGGCGCCGCTGATCGCCCATGAGCTGGATTACGGGCGTAAAAGTTTCGAGCCGGTTTCGGGCGAGGGTGCGGCGTCCGGCACAGGGGAGCCGGCCGCTGGCGGCGCTTCCGGTGAGGCGAACCTGTCAATTTCGGTCGAAAACTATCTGGCGACCCTTTTCAAGAGCCACGGCAACGAACTGCCGCCGGCGGGCCTCTATCACCGCATCTTGCGGGAGGTGGAACTGCCGCTGATTACGGCAGCCCTTGTCGCCACACGCGGCAACCAGATACGCGCCGCTGAACTTCTTGGCCTCAATCGCAACACGTTGCGCAAGAAGGTGCGGGAACTCGATATCCGGCTGATGCGTTCGCCACGGTAAAAAAATCCCGCTTCCAGGTCGAAGCTTCGGCTCGCTGTGCTATATTTCGCGGGCCGGATGTATCGATATCGGGGAGTTGCCCATGCGGATTTTGGCAGCCGTGATTTTGGCGGCCTTCACTTGCCTGTCCATCGGTCAGGCCGTTGCGCGCAGCGGAATGGCCATCGAAGACACGTTCATGAAGGTGCGTATCAAGGGCTCGGTTTACCGGCTTAATGTTCTGATCGTTTCGCCGTCTGGTGGTGGACGCAAACCGGTTGCGTTGCTGACCCACGGCAAGCCGCTGGGTCAGCTTCGGATGTCGGCGACTTCAGCTGCCCGCTACCTGCCGATTGCCCGCGATTTTGCCTGGCGTGGATATGTAGCGGTGGTTGTCGTGCGGCGCGGTTTCGGGCGCTCCGACGGGCCTATGCCGGTCACGCTGGGCTGTTCCGCGACCGACCTGATGCCGCGGTTTGAATCAGCGGCCGACGACCTTGAAGCGGTCATCCGGGAACTCGCGAGGCGTCCGGATGTTGACACCAACCGTATTCTGGCGCTGGGCGCATCCGCTGGCGGTGCGGCGGTCACGGCTCTGGCGGCGCGCAATGTGCCTGGGCTGAAAGCCGTTGTGAATATTTCAGGCGGACTGAGCTTTCCCAAGTGTCCCAAGGAAAACGAACTCGTTCGCGCCTATGGAGATTACGGAAAGCGGGCGCGCATCCCGTCATTGTGGATTTACTCGGCCAATGACCGGTTGTTCCCAGCTTCTCTCGTCGACCGGATGCACGAAGCCTATCTGGATGGCGGTGGCGACGTTCAGCGCCAGAGGGTCGGCAAGTTTGCTAGCGATGGGCACGCGCTGTTTTCCAGCCGCGGCGGGCGCCGCATCTGGTTGCAGCATCTCGACGGCTTCCTGCGGAGCCGGGAACTGCCGACATGGGATCTCGACAATGTCCGGGACAACATGAAGCAAATCGGCATGAACGCGGGCAGCCGGGTTGCAATGGAGACCTATCTGTCCCTGCCGGGCGTCAAGGCGATGGCCTATTCGCCTTCGGCGAAACGGGTGCTGGCATACTATGGTCGCAACAATCTGGAAGTCGTGCGCTCCCGGGCTTATCGCACCTGTGCGCAGCGTACCGGAAATTCCGATTGCCGTATCGTCATGGAAAACTTCGAGGTTCTTCCAAAGCCTTCCGAAATGTCGCTTGCCGCCACCCCGGATGTCGATTCCGTCATGGCTTTACTCCGCAGGCTTGGCATTGAAGAAAAGCGCATCAGTTTCATGGAAGCCTACATGGATGCGCTGGACAAAAAGGTGCTCGTGAAGTCGCTGACGCGCTCCTATTATTCATATGCTGGCGGGATGAAGTCCTACGACGAAGCGCGCCGCAAGGCGTTGGAGCGATGCGACAAGCGCACCAACGGCCCGTGTCAGGTTGTCATGGAGGGCGACAGGGTCATCAAGCCCTGAGAGGCTGGATCATTTCGCTTTTTTCATGAAGCGGTCACATGATCCTGTTCTTGCCTTGGCGCGCTATCCTCACACGTGCCGGCTTGCGCCTAGCATGTCTGCGCCAACGCGGTTGGGTTTGCGGGGCGGCCCTTTCATGCGGCTGTTGCAAACGATGCCGGGGACTTTCGTTAGTGATCGGTGGATATTCCGGGTTGTGACTTGGTTGCTCCGCATTTTTGTCGCAATTGTGCAACAGCGTTGTATAATTGTAACTAATTCATCGATTCGATTTCCGTAAGCCTTGAGCGGCCTGCTGGAACAACGAACAGAAGCTGGCTTTGGCAGATCAACCTTCCGCAAGCGATGCATCGAACCGGTCCGGCCCGCTGCCGGCTGGTGCAGAGAAGCCGCGCCGACGGTGGCTTACTCGGCTTGGCATCGTGGCCGTGGTGCTGGCGGTTACCAGCGCCATCGTGACGGTTCTGGTGGTGGCCGGCTATACGCCGATTTCGCCATCGACGCAGGTTGTCCTGTCGTTGTTTGCGCTGGACGGCTTTTTTATACTGCTGCTGGCATGCCTGCTGGGCATTGAACTGTGGCTGCTGTTCGCTGCCCGGCGCGCGCGGGCCGCCGGCTCGCGGCTGCATATCCGCATGGTCGCGCTGTTTGCAGGAATCGCGGCCGTGCCGGCCATTCTGATCGCTGCCGTTGGCTCTATCACGCTAGAGCGGACGCTCAATCCGTCCTTCATGAAGGATGTCGGCACCTTCATCAACAATACCGGACGAGTCGCACAGATCACCAGCCAGTCCTATTGTCAGGTGCTGCTGCGCGATACGGCCCTAGCAGCGTCCGACCTCGACCGGATACAGTCCCTGTTTGCCGACGAGCGGGCCTTGTTCCGCCTCTATTTCACCAATCGCGCCCGGATCATGGAATTCACTTCGGCTGCGATGATCAAGGCGGACGGCACAATCGTCGAGCGCGGCACGCCACCCGGATCACGGGTCATCAAGCCGGAACCGGGCGACTACGAGGACGCTAGGAAGAACGAAAAGGCCTGTATTGTTCTGGACGAGGGGCGCACCCTGGCTGTGTTGCGCTCGCTGCAAAATTTTCCCGATACGTTCGTCTATGCAGAGCGCGGCATCGAGCCCTTCGTCGCCGAATTTCCGCGGCAGACCAACCGGTTGATCAGTTACTACCGGTCCTTTGAAGCCTTGCGCTCGAACATCATGATCGCTTTCGCGACGACATTCGCGCTGATCGCGGTAACAATGCTTCTTGCTGCGGCGTGGCTGGGGCTGTCATTCGCCAACCGGCTTGTCCAGCCGATCCGGCGGCTGATCGCCGCTACCGACCAGGTGTCGTCCGGCAACCTCTATGTCCAGGTGCCCGTCAACCGGGCGGAGGGCGATTTGGCCCATCTGGGCGAGACCTTTAACAACATGACTTCGGAATTGCGGCTGCAACAGAACAGACTCGTGAATGCGAGCCGGATCAACGACGAACGCCGCCTGTTCACGGAAGCGGTATTGTCGGGCGTGCCGGCGGCGGTCATCGGAACAAGCGCCAATGGCGAGATCAATGTGCTGAACCAGTATGCCCAGGACATGCTCGCGGAATTCGATGCGGACGGGCAGGCGGGCTTTATCGGCAAGCAGCTCATCGACATCGTACCAGAACTCGGCGACATCCTGAGCGAAGCGAGCCGTGCGCATATCCGCGTATTTCAGAGCCAGATAACTCTGAGCCGCAAGGGCCGCGACCGCATGTTCGTGGTGCGTGTGACGAGCGAATTGTCGAGCACGTCGCGGCGCAATCAGGTTGTTACGCTAGACGATATCACTGACCTGGTAACCGCCCAGCGCACCTCGGCCTGGGCGGATGTAGCGCGGCGCATAGCGCACGAAATCAAGAATCCGCTGACACCCATCCAGCTTTCCGCGGAACGGCTGAAGCGCAAATATGGCCGCTTGATAACGACAGACCGCGAGGTCTTTGACCAGTGCACGGATACAATTGTCCGCCAGGTCGACGATATCAAGCGCATGGTGGACGAGTTCTCGTCCTTTGCCCGGATGCCGAAGGCGACGCTGGCCGAAGACGATCTGCGCGAATGCGTGCGGCAGGTAGTCTTCCTGATGCGCGTCGGCAATCCGGAGATCACGATAGAGGACGACCTGCCGGACGATCCGGTAATGACCCGCTTCGACCGCAGGCTGCTGTCCCAGGCTCTTACCAATCTCATCAAGAATGCAACCGAGGGCATCAAGGGCGCCGAAGAGTCGATCGAGCATCCGCAGATCGACGTCAGTCTCGAGATATCGCACGACGGGATGCTGCTGATCGACATTATCGACAACGGGCGCGGTTTCCCGAAAGAAAACCGGCATCGGTTACTGGAGCCCTATGTGACCACACGCGATGAGGGAACCGGGCTCGGGCTGCCGATCGTCGCGAAGATACTTGAAGATCATGGCGGCGGAATCGAACTGCGCGATTCCCCGGAAGGACAGGGAGCGTGGGTGCGGTTGTACTTCCCGCGCGAGAGAGAAAGTGTCGATACGGAAGCGGCGGTTGACGCCACAAAGCCGTCTGCTTCGGAAATCGGCGGCGAATACAAGACTGCCAGAACTGCAGAGTGAAAGTAGCGGGCCATGGCGACAGACATTCTTATCGTCGATGACGAAACCGATATCCGTGAAGCCGTTGCAGGCATCCTCTCCGACGAGGGACACGGTACCCGAACAGCCAGCAATTCCGATGAGGCGCTCGCTGCCATCGAGGCGCGGCGGCCGCAACTGGTTTTTCTCGATATCTGGCTGCAGGGTTCGCGGCTGGACGGGTTGCAGATACTGGAAATCATATCAGAACAGCATCCCAACCTGCCGGTGGTGATGATTTCCGGTCACGGCAATATTGAAACGGCCGTGCAGGCGACAAAGCTTGGCGCCTACGATTTTATCGAGAAGCCCTTCAAGGCCGACCGGCTTGTCCTCGTCGCGGAGCGGGCGCTCGAAGCATCGCGGCTGAAACGGGAAGTTTCCGATCTGCGCACCAGGGCGGGCGTCTCCAACAAGCTGATCGGAAGCTCGGTGGCGGCCAACCAGTTGCGGCAGGTGATCGAGCGGGTAGGCCCTGCCAATTCGCGGGTGATGATCACGGGCAATCCCGGCGCCGGCAAGGAGCTGACAGCTCGCCTGATCCACGAGCAGTCGGCGCGCGCCAGCGGTCCGTTCGTAGCGATCAATGCCGCCAATATCACCCCGGACTCCATGGAAGAGGAGCTGTTCGGGATAGAGGCCGGCGAGGGCAGGGGCCGCAAGACCGGCGCCTTGGAAGAAGCGCATGGCGGCACGCTTTATCTGGACGAGATCGCGGACATGCCGCGCGAAACACAGGGGAAGATCCTGCGGGTGCTGGTCGAACAGAATTTCCAGCGGGTCGGCGGTGCAACCCGTGTTCACGTCGATGTTCGGATCATCTCATCGACCAGTCACAACCTGGCGGAGAATATTGCGGCAGGTACTTTCCGCGAGGACCTGTTCCATCGCCTTTCGGTAGTGCCGATCCGCGTCCCTGCATTGTCAGAGCGCCGGGACGACATTCCGGAGCTGATCGCATATTTCATCGATCAGCTTGCACAGACGACAGGCATGCCGAAACGCGAAGTCGGCGACGATGCCATGGCTGTGCTGCAGTCCCACGACTGGCCAGGCAACATTCGGCAGCTGCGCAATAATGTCGAACGGATGATGATACTCGCGAGCGGCGGGCCGGAAGTTGCGATCAGCGCCGACATGCTGCCGGCCGAAATCGGCACCATGGTTCCGGCTACACCCGCGGGGTCAGGCGGCGAGAAGCTGATGAGTCTGCCATTGCGAGAGGCGCGCGAAATGTTCGAAAAGGAGTATCTGGTGGCGCAGATCAGCCGGTTCGGCGGCAATATTTCTCGTACTTCGGAGTTCATCGGTATGGAACGTTCGGCCCTGCACCGGAAGCTCAAGTCGCTCGGTATAGACTGAGGCGCGAAGCGTATGGGCGCCCGCCCATAGCCTATGTGCCGCGATGTATGCTTGTGGTTGGTGATAATACGGCACTAAATCAAATGGTTATTGCCGTTTTATCTAGTCTGCCGTAATGTTTGACAGCATTTCTACCGGAAGCTCGCAAAATTGTGTGCCGATACCCATATTCTCTATCGACGGGCGGGATTAATGGATTATGCTTGTCTTATCCGGCAATGGATACTCCTGTGCCGGAACGGTGAATTGGCGGTAAGTCCAACAGCGTGAGTGCGGCTCCGGTTCGGAGTAGCATCACTAACTCAGAGCAGGGAAAAGTAATGGCGGCGGAACGTACTCAGAACCTCCAGGATACTTTTTTAAACTACGTCCGGAAAAACAAAGTCCCCCTGACGATCTTTCTGGTAAATGGTGTCAAGCTGCAGGGTGTTGTCACCTGGTTCGACAATTTTTGTCTGCTGCTGCGTCGCGACGGGCATTCCCAGCTGGTTTACAAGCACGCGATCTCTACGATCATGCCGGGCCAGCCGTTGCAGATGTTCGAAGCAGACGATGGTGCAGAGAAGGCTCAATAGCCTGATGTATCCGGTTCCGGCCCTGGCGTTTTGCGCGAGGCCGTCCAAGGAGCGTTCTTGAACGGGCCTGCAAACCCCAATATCGGCATCGACCTCAAACGCGAGGAGCAGACGCTCAGCCGCGCCTATGTGGTTGGCCCCTATCCGGGCAACCGGCTGAAGGCGCCGGTTGGCCGGGCTGCCACAGCGATGCGCAGTCCGGAAGCCAGCCTGACGGAAGCGACAGGCCTTGCGATGGCTATCGATCTTGAGATCGTCGGATCGCAGATCGTGATGCTGAACACGCTGCGTCCGGCAACGTATATCGGCAGCGGCAAAGCCGACGAGATCGCAGCCGAAGTCAAGCGCACTGAAGCCGATCTCGTGGTCATGGATTGCGCGCTGTCGCCGGTTCAGCAGCGCAATCTGGAGAAGGCATTCCACTGCAAGGTGATCGACCGAACCGGACTTATTCTTGAAATTTTCGGCAAGCGCGCCCGCACGAAGGAAGGCCGGCTGCAGGTCGAACTGGCCCATTTGTCTTATCAGCGCTCGCGGCTGGTACGGTCCTGGACCCATCTGGAGCGCCAGCGTGGAGGTTTCGGTTTCATGGGCGGTCCCGGTGAAACACAGATCGAAGCGGACCGCCGTCTCATTCAGGAGCGGATCATCCGGCTCGAACAGGAGCTGGAGAAAGTCAAGCGTACGCGCGGTCTGCATCGCAAGCAGCGCGAGAAGGTGCCGTTTCCTATCGTCGCCCTGGTTGGCTATACCAATGCCGGCAAGTCGACCCTGTTCAACCGATTGACCCGCGCCGAGGTCATGGCCAAGGACATGTTGTTCGCTACGCTCGATCCTACGATGCGGGCGATCGCGCTGCCACATGGCGAACGGGTCATGCTGTCCGATACTGTCGGCTTTATTTCCAACCTGCCGACCATGCTCGTCTCGGCGTTTCGCGCCACTCTGGAAGAGGTTATCGAGGCGGAAATCATCCTGCATGTGCGCGATATCTCCGATCCAGATACCGATGCGCAGGGCGCCGATGTCGAGGAGGTGTTGCGCGAAATCGGAATCGAACCGGAGACCGGCAATCGTATCATTGAAGTCTGGAACAAGGCCGATATCCTGCCGGAGGATCAGGCGGCGGGCTTCGCCGAGCGGGCCGCCAGCCGGCCTGCCGATGCACGGCCGGTTATCGTATCGGCCCTGACCGGGCAGGGGATGAACGAATTGTTGCAGCGGATCGAAACCATGCTGACCGCAGGCCGCAGCGAATTTAGCATCGCCGTGCCGATGACGGATGGCGCCAGCCTCGCCTGGCTGCATGAGAATACGGAAGTGCTCTCGCGGGCCAGCGGCAGGAACGACAGCTTCGATATCCGGGTGCGCGTTGCGCCGGAAAGGCTTGAGCGGTTCCGCAGCAGGTTTCCGGCCGCCAAGGCCTGAACCGGGCTAATAGTTTTATTTTCGTCGATTTAGTATATACCGGGCTTTCATTGAGTTCCTATCGAAGTCAAGGACTCCCGGCTTGCTACAATCGCTGAGAATTACTGCTCATGCAGTTTGGGCCATCTGTCTGATCGCTACGAGTACGGGATATGCGGTAGCCGACCCATTGCCCGGGAAATGGCAGAGGCTACGGGATGCGGGAAACCGCATAACCGAGAAAGCTTGCAGGGGCGACAAGAGTGCCATTCAGCAACTCTGGAGGGGCGCGACGGCAGGCAATCCGGTGTTGCAGAACAATATCGGATGGTTGCGAAGAAATTGCCGGCCATTCAAGAATGTCTCTGAACGGCAGGCGACAGGATATCTCCGGCAATCGGCAACCAATGGGTATCCTCTAGCAATGTCGACCTATGGCGCGTGGCTGCTGACTGGCGAAGGCGGGCAGAGCAGAGACGTTACCCGTGGCTTGAGAATGCTGGAGGGCGCTGTCAGGGGTGGCTTCGGCGACGCTGCCACAATCCTTTCGATGTACTATGCCGATGGTAAGCATCTGCCGCGCGATCTCGCCAAAGCACGGCGCTATCTTTCCATCGCGCGAAGGGAGGGCGTTTCCGCAAAGCTTCTTGCCGACCGGCAGATGCGCATCACCCGGGCCGAAGCTGCCGAGCGGCGAGGCTCCAGATTTGCCGGTCGCTCACGGTCGAGATCGACCGGAAGTCAAAATCCATACGAGACGCCAGTGCAACGGAGCGCGAGCAACCCAATACGCGAGGCTCGCAACCGCGCTACTTCAACACCAACGGCAACAAGCACAAGCAACTGGCGCTACGTCTGGTATCAGCGGGAAACCGACAGCCATGCACTGTCCAGCTATCGCTACATTACACACGGCGGTAAACGCGTAGCGGGCCCTTTCGACAAGGTGTTGCCGCTCTATTCGTTGACCAGATCGACCAACAAGGATCGCACCTTCGTCATCGGCATGTGCAAGCTGAGAAATCCTGGACAGCTAAAATGGGTCCGCATCATTCGCGGGCATGACCTCAAGGTCTTGCAAGAGTGGAAAGGATTGTGCCTGCACAGTGTGAACGCCGGTTTTGACAAGGTTGCCCCGACGGTCGTGTTCTATTCCGATATCCGCAATATTCGCCCGCATCACAAGATTGCCGGGTTGACTATTGCCTCAGTCAAGCTTCTGCGCACGCAGCCAAAGGACCGGACACTGAAGACTATCCTTCCGCCGGGGAATTCGACACGTATGGAAGGGGCAGTGATGTGCCACATCGACAGGCGTTTCGATCCAGGGCTAAAGCGGATGCGGTGCGACCAGCGATAGCTGTCAGCCTGTCCGGTCAGGTCGATCTCTCCGCAGCCTTTGCTTCGTCCCATAGCGCATCCATGGCCACGAGCCCGGCATCCTCCGGAGCAATTCCGCGCTGCACAAGCGCTGTCTCGATATAGGCAAATCGCCGGCGGAATTTCTCGTTGGTCTGGCGCAGGGCTGCTTCGGCGTCGACATCCGCGTGGCGGGCAAGGTTGGCGACCGCGAACAAGAGGTCACCGACTTCCTCGTTGATGGCAGCCCTGTTGTCCTGCCGGATTTCGGCTTCCAGTTCGTCGCATTCCTCGCGGTTCTTGGCGAGCACCTGCAGCGGATCGTTCCAGTCGAAGCCGACGGTGGAGGCTTTCGATTGCAGTTTTACGGCCCGCGCCAGGGCGGGCAGGGCGGCAGGAACGCCGGCCAGTACGCCGCTGTCCTCGTCCGGCGGCATGCCGGCCTTCGCCCGGGCCGCGGCGCGCTCGGCCTTTTCCTGCGCCTTGATTTGCGCCCAGCTGATGTTGACCTCGTCCTGCGTCTTCGCACCGGCATTGCCGAAAACATGCGGGTGGCGGCGGATCATTTTGGCCGTGATCGCCTCGACCACTGAGCCGAAGTCGAAAAGCCCCTGTTCCTGCGCCATGCGGGCGTGAAACACCACCTGCAGCAGCAGGTCGCCCAATTCGTCCTTCAGGTCCAGCATGTCTCCACGGGCGATGGCGTCGGCCACTTCCGCCGCTTCCTCCAGCGTGTAGGGCGCAATGGTCTCGAAGGTTTGCTCAAGGTCCCAGGGGCAGCCGCCGTCCGGGCTGCGCAGCGCTTCCATGACCTTAAGCAGTGCCGAAATATCGCGTGACTTTTCCATCGCCAGGTCCGCCTGATTTATGTGTGGAGACCATAGCAACCGAAGCCGGAAAACAAAAAGAGCACCAGCCGGGCCGATGCTCTTTTGAAGACTTGTCCGCAGAAAACCGTTTCAGACGCTGACGCGCACCGCTTCACGGCCTTTCGGCGTCTCGACGATTTTGACCTGCACGGCCTGGTTCTCCGCCAGCGTGGTCAGGCCAGCATCGCGCAGGACCGAGACGTGGATGAAGATATCCTTGCCGCCGTCGTTCGCGGCAATGAAGCCGAAGCCCTTGGCTGCGTCGAACCACTTGACCTCGCCCTGGATATCCACGGCGGAGGACATGTCGACGGGAGGACGGCCACCGCCGCCGCCGCCACCGCCGAAGCCTTGGCGCGGGCCGTCGAACTCCCTGCGTGGGGGCGCAGCTGTAGCAGTCGATGTATCGACCTCAAGGACGTTGCTGACCTGCATGCCCTTCATGCCCTTGGTGGCGATCACCTTGAGCTTGGAGCCCGGGGGAACGCTGTCATAACCGGAACTCTGCAGGACATTGATGTGCAGGAAGGCATCGCCGCTGCCATCGGACAATTCGACAAAGCCGAAACCCTTGTCTGCCTTGAACCACTTCACCGTGGCTTCAATGGCTGCCGGGCTGGGTACGCCGCCCATATCGGGGGGAGGGAAGCTGTCGCCGAAACTCTGGCGGGGCTGAAACCGGCTCGGCCGGTCATCATAGGGCATTGGTTCATCGTCGTCGAAACCGCGCCGCCGGGGCCGAAAATCCTTGCCTTTGCTCATGACCTAAGTATTTCTCCGTGGCTGCGGGACAACCACAATCGCGCAAAACTCAGCAAATCCCTGCCCGCACGGCCGTACCAGCCGCTGATCCGCTTCCACACAGGCAACGACTTCCACTTGCGTTGAGCGTGAGGATATTGAAGCCTGCAATTTTTATTGTAA
>JAPOIA010000045.1:13228-13487 GCA_029979185.1 Alphaproteobacteria bacterium
AGGTCAAGACATTTTTTATTGTTTTTTGTTCAGGCTCTTGAACGGTCCGGCTCCGGGCCCTCCGGTCAGGCAAAATGGCCAGTTAACATGCACCGGGCGAGCAGTAGTATATATACGATCTATCATAAAAAGATATTTACACTGGCTACTTTAAGTTTGGCCGACGGGAATATCCGCAGCTCTTGACGTCTATGCGTGTGCAGGGAGGACCGGCTGCCGGGTCGTCAGTGCGATGCCGGCAGCAATAAGAGCGATCCCG
>JAPOIA010000046.1:0-8165 GCA_029979185.1 Alphaproteobacteria bacterium
CGGCCCCTGAAACAGCTTTTCCTGTTCGCGCTGGAAAATGTCGTCGCGCTGGAAAACCCAGTAGGGAATGCGGCTGACGCCATCCGTTGGCCAGGCTTGCGGCAATGATCCCGATGCTGCGGACGGGTTCCCCGTTACGTTCTGGCCAGACGTTACCTCGGACATGACGTTTCCCATGTTATTTTGAGTGCAAACGCACGGACCTTTAAGCCCATCGCGTCTTCTCCGGTCAAGTGCCGGCGCCGTCCGCTGTGGATTGACACCCGGACGAATTGCGCCGATCAACTGTAATCCCACACTCGAAGCTTTTTTGGAATACCCATGAAAACGATCGCGATTTTGGACGATTATCAAAATGTAGCCGTTAAAATGGCGGACTGGAACCGGCTGGATGGCAAGGTCTCGATCAAGGTCCTGAACCGGCACTACGACGATCCGGCGGAACTGGCGCGTGAACTGGCAGATGTTTCGGCCATTGTCTGCAATCGCGAGCGCACCAAGGTCACGGCCGACCTGATCGCGGTCCTGCCAAAACTGGAATTAATTGTCACCTCGGGAATGCACAACGGCTCGATCGACTTCGCCGCAGCGGAGGCAAGAGGGATTCCTGTTTGCGGGACCCAAACGCTGGGATACCCGACCGCCGAATTGACTGTTGGCCTGATGCTGTCTGCTTTCCGCCATATCCCCGAAGAGGTGGCTAGCCTGAAGGCTGGCGGTTGGCAAACGAGGGTCGGGCGTGGCGTCAACGGCAAGACGCTGGGCATAGTGGGTTACGGCCGTATCGGCAAAATCGTCGCAAAGGCCGGCATGGCGCTGGGCATGAACGTGCTGGCGCTTTCACGGCGGTTGACCCAGGAACAGGCTGCCGAAGACGGCGTTACCGCCGCAGACCTGGATACCCTGCTGCGCAATTCCGATGTTGTCTCCATTCATCTCGGCGTGAACCCGGAGTCCATCGGTCTCATCGGCGCGGCTGAATTCGACAAGATGAAGAACACCGCTCTTCTCATCAATACGGCACGGGCGGTCGTCGTCGACCAGAAGGCGATGATCGAGGCCCTGCATGCAGGCAAGATCGGTGGCGCCGCACTGGATGTCTATGATGTCGAACCGCTGCCCAGGGACCATCCGCTCATGAGCACGCCCAACGTGCTGCTTTGCCCGCACCTCGGTTATGTGATGGAGGAAAACTATCGAGTGTCGTTTCCGCAGGCTCTCGAGAATATCGAAGCATGGCTCGCAGGCGAACCAAAGCGTTTGATCAACCACTGAACAGAACAACAACAGGCAGAAAAATGAAACTGGCAAGCTATATCCGCAAAGGCGAAAAGAGCTATGGCGCCGTGATCGGCGAGGGTATTTTCGATCTCAAATCGCGGCTCGGGGGCAAGGCCTCCAATATGGTGGAATTCATCGAGCAGGATCTGCTGGGCGAAGCGCAGAAGCTCACCGCGGGGGCGAAAGCCGACTTTCCGATGTCCGAAGCAACCTTCCTGCCGCCAGTCCACAAGCCAGTTCTGTGTATTGGCATCAACTACAAGTCACGGCCAGACGAAGTGCCGGGCGGCGGTTATTCGTGGAACTATCCAAGCCTGTTCTGGCGGACCTCGTCCGCCCATGCGCCGCATCTGCAGCCGATCCTCAATCCACCGGAATCCGATAAATTGGATTACGAAGGAGAAATCGCCATCGTCATCGGGAAAGGCGGGCGGCGCATCTCCAAGGAAGACGGCATCGGCCATATCTTCGGCTATACCTGCTTCAACGAGGGCTCGGTGCGCGACTGGATGAAGCATACGACTGCCAACGTAACCTCCGGCAAGAACTTCTACCAGTCCGGGTCCATCGGCCCATGGATCACGACCGCCGACGAGATAGCCGATCCGCATGACATGACGATCGAGGTGCGCATCAATGGCGCAACCCGGCAGAAGGACACCACCGCAAACATGATGCGGCCCTACGAGGAGCTGCTCGCCTATGTCTCGACCATCATGCCGATCGAACCGGGCGATGTGCTGGCGACCGGTACGCCTGTCGGTGTCGGCGGCAATCTCCACCCGCCGGTATGGCTGAAAGCCGGTGATGTGGTCGAGATCGAGGTTTCGGGCGTTGGCGTTTTGCGCAATACTGTCGAAGACGAAAAAGCATAATCAGCCGACCCCGGGAGATTTCCCATGACCATGACCGATAACAAGCAAACACAAGCAGAGGCTCCGCTTAACCGCGATGCCCGCGCCGCAATGGAAGCGATGAATGCTGAAGCAGCACCGCTAAACATCTGGTTGCGGACGCAGGCGAATGCGCCGGCACAGAAAGCCTGGTTCAAGCACACCGGCCTGAACGAGACCGGCGAGATGGCACGCGGACGCGTCGCCGCTGGCCAGACCAAGGCGCTGCCGCATCACTGGTCGTGGAAGGAAATTTCCCCATACCTGACCAAAATCTCGGAAGTTGCAAAGAACGCGGACATTCCACCAACCGAATTTGCTGACCGGCAGCAGTTCCTGCTGACCAATCCGGGCCTAGGCGGTAAGCTGCAGGTTACGTCTACCATCCGTTGCGCGGTTTCCATCTACAATCCGGGCGATGTAGCGCGGGCGCATCTGCATTCGCCGAACGCCAGCCGCACAATCCTGTCCGAAAACGGTGGCTATACGACAATCGAGGGCGAGCGGTGCCGTGCAGCGCGCGGTGATCTCATCCTGACGCCGAACGGCACCTGGCACGATCACGGCAACGACGGCGCCGATCCGGTGATGTGGATCGACACACTCGACTGGCCGGTGCTGGAGGTGCTCGACTGTATCTGGCTGGACGAGGATGCGCCCGGCCTCGCCGGCAATGGACGGGCTCAGAAGGTCACTCTGCCGAAGGGCTATTCGCAGGCGCTCTACGGCATGGGGGGCATGACGCCGCGCAAGGCCGACCACCGCCGTGGCATTGGCAACCGTGTCAGCCCGCTCTTCCACTACAAGGGTTCTGAAATCCGCGAAGCGTTGTCGGCAATGCAGAGCGCAGGCGAACGCGATAGCCATGAAGGAACCGCGCTCGATTTCGTCAATCCGGTGAATGGGGAGCCGCTGTTCGCAACACTGGGCTACGGCGCGCAGATGCTGGCCAAGGGAGAGGAAACCGCGTTCAAGCGGGAAACCGCCAGCACGGTTTATGTCTGCATTGAAGGACGCGGCCAGACGGAAGTTGCAGGGCGCACCTTCAACTGGGAAGAAAACGATATCTTCGTCGTACCTAACTTCCTGTGGCGCAGACATATCAACACCGGACCGGGCAACGCCATCCTCTACACCATGACCGACAGGCCGTTACTGGAAAAGATCGGCCAGTATCGCGCCCAGGGCATGGACGCCAGGGGTGGTGTGGAACAGCTGGTGGTTTAAGCGAATACATAAAAGCCAGCCCTCGTTCTTCGAGACGCCGCCTTCGGCGTCTCCTCAGAATGAGGGCTCCGTTTCGGTATTTGAAATTCGAACAATAAAGCAAACGATAGCTCGTGACACAGACAGCACAAACCCGCATCGCCATTTCCATCGGCGACCCGAACGGCATTGGCCCGGAAATCGCCCTGAAGGCGGCAGCAGAATGCGCACCGGACAGCACGATCCGCCCCATTGTCGTCGGCGACCGCAAGGTACTGGACTTCTATCACTCGCTGCTCGGCATCAAGCGACCGCTGGCGCATTTCGAGGAAGCATCAGCCAGCGATATTGCCTGCTGTGATACTCCTGCCCTTGCCGATGCCGACTTCGAACCGGGATCGATCAAGGCTGGCGCTGGAATAGCGACCATCGCCTATGTCACCCGCTGTGTTGAACAGGTGCGCAAAGGCAAGGCCGACGCCATCGTTGGCTGTCCGCAATCGGAGACTGCCATTGCTGCTGCAGGCATCGAATTCTCGGGCTACCCGCCGCTGATTGCCGATCTTACCGGAACACCTCGCGACAAGACCTTCATGATGCTGTGCGGCGCGGACCTGCGCATCGGCCACGTTACCCTGCATGAACCGCTTACGACGGCTATCGATCGTCTGACCGTAGATTTCGTCGCCGATGCCATCCGCGCGGTAAACCTGTCGATGAAACAACTGGGCTATGCGCAACCGAAGATTGGCGTATTCGGCATCAACCCACATGCGGGGGAGGACGGTCTGTTCGGCGACGACGACGAACGGATCACCAAGCCAGCCGCCGCCATGGCTCGCGCGGAAGGCATTCTGGCAGACGGCCCCATTGGCGCCGACGTGTTGCTTGCCAATCGCAAGCACGACGCCTATGTCGCCATGTACCACGATCAGGGCCATGTGCCGGTCAAACTGATCTCGCCAAGACAAGCCTCGGCGCTGGCCATCGGCACGCCGGTCGTTTTCTCAAGCGTCGGCCACGGCTGCGCCTACGACATTGCTGGCAAGGGTATCGCCGAACCGCTTTCGGTCACGAAGACGCTGGAATTGCTGGCGACAGCGAGCGCAGGGCGCAGCTGACATCGACAGCGACGGAGGCACTACCGCGGCGCGAAGCGATGGACATGCACATCCTTGCCGGAGTGTCGCTTGAGAATATCGAGGGCGCGCTTTTCTGCATCGCCGTTCCACAAGCGCACCCATAAAACCAGCCCGCCGCGCAACACCTGTTCCTCGATATAGTCGGCATGTTTCTGGTCAATGTAGAGAGCAAGAATTGACCCGATAGCGGCTCCTGCACCGCCACCCAGCGCCGCTGCCGCCGCAAGCGCAGCAAGACCGCCACCCGCAGCAGCCGCGGGACCCATCAATACACCTGCCCCGACATACATGAGCGTGCCGATCACCGCGCCTTCGGCATCTCCCCGGGTCTCCGGAGAGACATAGGCGACATGCGGCGCCTCGCGCCTGTCTTCCAGTTCCGTCACCTTGCGATAGCGATGACCGAGATGTTCCTCGACGGTATCCTCGCTGGCCATAAGGCTGACGTCGCCATGGTCGAAACCGGCAGACAGCAGTTCGTCAATCGCCGCCTGCAACGTTGCTTCGTTCGGAAATACGGCAACGGCCTCACATGCGGTGTAGCTGCTCTTTGATGCCGTCATGATCTTTCTCCTGTTTGACAGGAAGCTATAGAGCGCGCGGGATATGACCATTGATCGGCATCAATCGCGGAAGGTAGCGAGGCGGCACCCGTCACTGAACAAATGCCTGATGCAAATTACCAAGCGAATGTAAAATACGCCGGCGCGATGGCCCGCGTTGATGCAGGATTTCCGTTTTCGGCCGGTGTTGCAACTATTGCGCACCCGCCACGTCCGGCAATCCCAGTCGCTCGCGAATCATCGTCAGTACCCGCATTTCGGACGGATGCAGTGTGCCGTCAGCAACGATCGCAAGCCGGCAGGCATCAACGACAGCCTTGGCCTGCACCGGCTGCCCGTTCAGAGGATCGAGCTTCTTCAGGGCAATCTCCATTGCGACTTCTATGTCAAGCAGGTAGTTGGCCTCATGCATGGCCAGCTCCTCGGAAACCTCCTCGTGCGAAAAGAAGGACAGGCGCGGCTCGGTGCGGGCTATCAGCATCAGGCGGCGGCGCTCTGCCGGCGACACCTCGCCATCGGCATGCGCGACAAGGGAATAGGCTGCAACGAGCGCTTCCATGAATTCGGCACTTTCGAAGCCGAGTTCCTCCTGGATTACAAGCTTGCCGGGCAGCGTTGCGCGGCGGCGTATCATGCGGGTCTGGGTCATCGTTTCCTCGAATCAGGCTGAAACTATACTTTGGTGTTGGCGGCTACGAGCCAAGCGGGTAAAGCTTTCGCCCCCTGCCCGGAAGCTGTCCATTGCGGACTGTTTCCTGCAGCTTGCGCGAAGCATTTCCGATCGACTGTCTTGAAATAGACGAGCGCACTGCCAAAACCGCTGCGACGGCGCGAATGCCTACCTTCTTGAAGGGTCTTCCTGCAGAAGGTCCTGAACGAAGGCCAGCGTGGCCGGAGCTTTCACCTGGCAACCTGTCCGTGTCGTCAATACCCTTGGTCATGATGCACCTCTGGTTGGTTTACGACTGGAGGGTGGCAAAGGCGTTTCGATATGTAAAATTGATAATTTCAAAATTAATTATCAGAAATATTGATACATGGATTGGCGGCACCATCTAGCACGTGAGAGGAAGCTGTCCGGACATAGCCCTGCCGTGGACGGACCAAACCGAACGCCAGAGGCCGGCACATGCCAAAAAGGACCAATCTCGACCTGGATTTGCTGCGCGCCTTTGTGGCGGTGGCAGAGGCAAGAAGCTTTTCACGCGCAGCATCCGCCCTGCTGCGCAACCAGTCGACTATATCGCCCCAAATTCAGAGGCTTGAAAACATTGTCGGCATCGGCTGCTGGATCGTACACCGCGCAGGGTTAAGCTAACCGCCGATGGCGAGACGATGCTTGCCTATGCGCAACGGCTACTGAACCTCAACGACGAAGTCATGGCGCAACTCAACGCCCCCAACATGGCAGGCATCGTGCGGCTGGGAACGCCGGAGGATTTTGCTACATCGCGGCTGTCGAAAGTGCTGTCGAGCTTCGCCCACACCTATCCGGCCGTGGCTCTGGAAGTGGTTTGCGACCTCACCCTGCGGCTCGAGCAGGCCTTCCACCAGCACACATTCGATCTGGTTCTGATCAAGCGGGAACAGCGTAGTTCCGCCCAGGGCATACCCGTCTGGCGGGAGCCACTCGTCTGGGTCGCAAGCGACGACGGCTTTGCCCTGGACCAGCGCCCCATGCCGCTGGTGCTTTCACCCGCGCCATGCGTTTATCGCAAACGCGCCACCGAGGCGCTGGACGCCGCAGGCATCGACTGGCGTATCGCCTATACCTGCTCGTCCATGGCCGGATCGCTCGCCGCGGTGCATGCGGGGCTTGGCGTCACTGTGCTGCCGAAGGAAATGGCGCCGCCCGGCCTGCGCATGATCGATAACGATCCCCTGCCCGCGCTGGACGATACGGAAATTGCTCTGCTGTCCGACGAGCCTCTGTCTGCGCCGGCAAAGCGGCTGCGCGATCACATCATCCGCTCGCTGGAGCACCACGACTTGCCCGTTGTCTGAGGACAAGCCGAACAGACTTCAGGGATGAGACAGTTCAGTATGGACCGCGCGGCAGTCCATCTCGTATTCGAGACCCTGCACCGGCGGGCGGGCGAAATGCCATGTCAGCCCGCGGGCAGCTGCGAATTTGTTCGCCATGTCGCCCATCGCGTGATGAAAATCATGCACGGAATAAGCCTGCACGGCGGTCGTGTCGCGCCAGCCGAGACCGAAACCGCCAAGACGCTGCTCCATCACGCCGACGACATGGGCGACCTTTTCGGCAATCGCGTCCGGTGACGTATCACCGAAACGAACGATGCGATCGCGATAGAGGTCATCGTCAGATTTCGGTGGCCGCGCCTCGGCGCTGCCGGAGATGACACAACTGGCGCGCGTTTCGTCCGGGGCGGGCACCACATAGGAAAAGGCATGGAAGGATGGCTCTGGCGGTGCGTTGAATTCAGGGCAGACATTGCTGCGCGCCACCGGATTGACGCGGGTTTCGTCCATGATGCCCCACTGGTTCAGCGTCAGAATGTATTCTTCGTTGAAGGCGCGGAAGCCGGCATCGTCGAACTGGCCGGGCGAGCGCAATTCGCAGGCGCAGAAACTGGTTAACGGCAGGCGTTGCGATTTCAGACGATCCGCTATGAGCGCGAACCCGTGCTTCACCGGCTTCGGCGTCTCGAAGGTTTCACGAACGATTGTGTAGCCGGGCATGGCGCAGACGCCGGCAGAGTATTGGAAAACGCCGGGCAGGAAGCGATAGGAGCCGGGAGTGAATAATTGCACCTCTGGCATTGTTCCAATCCTCTCGATAGTCGAAGTTTACCCCGGTCGCTGAATTTGGCTAACGCTACAGGTTCTTCGCCAGAAGACTTATACTTTCGGGACCGGCGTAACTTTGAGTTTGCGGAAGAAACCTTCGGTTCCCATGTCGATATAAAGTCCAATGCCCCCGGTCATGTCCGGCCCATGCTTCAGATCGTTCACGACCAGCGTCGGCTGCGCATTCCCATGCACGTACAGCCGCGCCTTCACACCGTCCACTTCGATCCTCACCCGCTTCCACTCCCCGGGCACCAGATCGACAT
>JAPOIA010000046.1:8174-13419 GCA_029979185.1 Alphaproteobacteria bacterium
GAACAAACAGTTCAGCATGTTCGCCTGAAACGACCAGCCGTAATTTAGTCCATGCCCCGGTAACAAGGTCGACATAGGCCTCGTAATGGCCGGGAACCTCGGCACGCATTCTGTCGAACTTCCAATCGGGATAGGAAAAATATTGAGTTGACCTGTTGCGCCGGACCTGCACTGGCGCCCTGCCATTCGTCGGGCGAATGTAAAAGCATTCGAATGCGGACAGGTCTTCCTGAATTCGGAATGCGATGCCTATGAACCCACGTGCCTCTGCAGGCGCATCCGGGAGGGGACGTCCCGCGACCTCGACTTCGATCGTGCCGTTATGGAAAGAAACTCCGTCGACGCGAGCGAACGTCGGATTGTCCGGAGTAGCAGCGCCGGGCGCCAACACCAGGCGAATGGCGTCAAGGCCGTCATGCCGAGCCGTGGAGACGACCACGTCATTTGGGCGCAACCTACCCGGATCGAGATCAATTGCGCCCATCTGGTTTGCTCCACAATGTCAAAGGAGGTTGCTACGCCTTCTGCCACATCAGCATGTGGAAACCGTCCGGCAGCGGGTGCCAGTAGGGTTTCACCTTCAGGCCGATCTTCATCTCTTCCTTGGTGATTCCGACCGTGTTGCCCATGATCTGCACGCCTTCCGGCAGTTCGACGACCGCGAGGAAAAACGGCTCATGGTCGCGAAAGGGCGGACGGGCGCGGCGCACGATGGTGAAGGAATAGACTTCTCCCTCGCCCTTCACCTCGCGCCATTCCAGCTTTGAATGCTTGCCGGTGAAGCGGCTGGTGGCGCGCGGGTACCATTGGTACTTGCCTACTTCGGTATCGTACTGGACCAGCAGTTTCTTGTCCTTCGTGCCGTTCCAGAAGGGCTCGGAATAGGAGCGCGATTGCGGTGCGGTGCGTTCGATGTGGAGCGTGTCGTTGATCGTTTCCATTTCCCTGCTCCTTACCCGTTAGGTGTCAATACCATCACAACCGAAGTATTCCAGTTGCGTGCGTAGGGAATGCCGCCGATACCGGTGACCATGGCGTTGGATGTGTCCTTCACCTGCCGCGCTCCACCCTCGCCCATCAGCTGGCGAACCGCCTCGATGAGATTGGTGCCGCCGCCGGCAAGGCCCGCCTGCCCGGCAGAGATCTGGCCGCCTCCGGTGTTCAGCGGCAGGTCGCCGTTGAAGTTGAAGTCATGCTCGCGAATGAAGTCGCAGCCTTGCCCCTTCTTGCAGAAGCCGATCATTTCGAACTGCAGCATCATGGCGATAATGAAATCGTCGTAAGGGTGAAAGGACTTGATGTCGGAAGCTTTCAGTCCGGCCTGGGCCAGCGCCTTGTGGCCTGCGGGCATGTGGCCGGTGTTGGTGACGTCGACGATATTTTCGGAAAATTCGTAGCTGGTCTTTTCGCCGTAGCCGATCGGCGTGATCGCCTTGGTGAAGCCCTTGCGTGCTGCATTCTTCTTCGAGGTCACGATCAGGCCGCTGGCGCCATCGCAGACCATGACGCTGTCAAGCAGGCGGATCGGATCGGCGATCATGCGCGAGTTCAGATAGTCGTCGACGGTAATCGGCGCGCGGAGCTTCTCGCAGGCCAGATCGTTGAGCACGGCGCCGTTACGCTGGGCAACGGCCAGCTTGCCGAGCATGGAATAGTCCAGGCCGAACTGGTGCTCGTAACGGTTGGTGATAAAACCAAACGATGTGGGCGGGCCAAGCAGGCCAAGCGGCACGGTCCATTCGCCCTGGTAGTGCCGCGGCCGGGTGTTGTTCTCGCGCGCCTGCGTATCGGCGTACAGACAGAAGACGGTCTCGCAGAGGCCCGCCTCGATGGCGATACAGGCGCGCGCAAGGGCAGCTGCCGGCGAACAGCCGCCAAGGTCGACGATGTTGCAGAAATCGACTTCCAGCGCGAGCTGATCTGATGTCGCCTGCGCCCAGAAACAGTTTCCGGCGCCTGTCTGCGACGACGACAGGATGAGCCCGTCGATCTCGCCTTTTTCCATACCGGTCTTGTTGAGCAATTCTTCAAGCACTTCAGCGCCCAGAGCCCAGACATCCTTGTCGCTTCTTGTGACAATCTTCGTCTCGGCATAGGCGACGATTGCGGTGTCACGCATCGCCATAAAGGCCTCCCTGTTGGTTATTCCCGTCGTCCCGGCCGAAGCGAAGGGCAGAGCCGGGACCTTTTCACTGAAAAGAGCGGTCCCGGTTCGTCCACAGCGTCCGGGATGACGCCACTCTGCTGGTTGTTACTTCTTGATCGTTTCGCCGCCATCGCCAGACTTGCCCGGCTCGACCAGCCGCTCGGCGCGCTTCTCGACGAAGGCGCGCAGCCCCTCTTCACTTCGCTTGCTGCCAACCGCCTGGCTGATCAGCGATTCCATGAACAGGCCATCGTTGTGGGACATGTCGTTCACGCGGTTCAGGCAGGACGCGATAGCCCAGTTGGTCAGCGGCGCATTCTTCGCGATACGCAAGGCAAGCGCCTTGGCGCGTTCCAGCGATTCACCCTTGGGGGTGAGATACTGGCACAGGTTATAGCGCTCGCCTTCTTCAGCCGTGAGCACGCGGCCTGTCAGCATCATGTCAGCCATGCGCGCATAGCCGATCAGCCGCTGGATGCGTACCGAGCCGCCGCCGCCGACGAAGATGCCGCGCTGGCCTTCCGGCAAAGCGAAGAAGGTGCTCTCGTCCGCAACACGGACATGGGCAGCGGAGGCAATTTCGAGGCCGCCGCCGATCGTCGCGCCCTTCAGGGCAGCCACAAAGGGAATCTGCCCGCGGGCCAGACCATCCAGCGTGGGATGCCAGCGGCCGCGATTCTTCAGCCGATCCTCGGGGGCTGCGTTGATCCAGTGCAGCGCTTCGGCGAGGTCGAGACCGGCGCTGAAGTGCTCGCCGTGGCCGAACAGAACGCCAACCTTGGCCTCTTCCTGCGCCCGCTGAACAGCCTTATTCAGCTCCTGGTTCATCGCGGAATTCATGCAGTTGCGCTTGTCCGGTCGGTTCAGCCCGATCAGTGCGATCTCGCCTTCAAGCTCGTAGGTTACTTCGTTAGCCATAAATCCTCCCAGATCCCAATGATCGAAAAAGCTGAAGCCGATTTGGACCGCCCGGACGCGCGATTGTCAACTCCTCCTGCGCGTAATTTCCTCAATTCGACCGCAAGCCGAAGCGGACAGCCGGTTAGCGTTGCATCCGCGAAACGCGTTCCGTTCCAATGCCGGCGCAGGGACATGCAGTGAGAACCTTCTGGCGACATAAACCACGCCTCTTTGCCTTTTTCGGACAAAGCGGGTTACAAAGGCTCAAAATTCGTTCTAATTCCGGCAGCAATAAACAACAGGGGAAATCGATGCCCAACGAGACTGCCGTTCGTTCCGTGCGCGGCGCTGCCGCCGTCGAACCTTTTCTTCGCCCGAAGTCCGTCGCCATTATCGGGTTTTCTTCACGCGCCGGATCGGCAGGCCAGAATGCCTACAACAATTTCATTCTCAACGAATATGGAGGCGATATCCATCTGGTGGGTCGTTCCGGCGGCGAGTTCGACGGGCGCACCGTACTGACGGAAATCGACCAGCTGCCCGAAGGCGTCGACCTCGCCATCTTCACGCTGCCTGCTGCCGGCGCCAAGGAGGCAATGGAAGCCTGCGCACGCCGCAAGGTGCGCGCGGCGGTCATCTTCTCCAGCGGCTTTGCCGAGATCGGCAATCGCGAGGCGCAGGACGAGATTGCAAAAATCGCCCGCGACGGCGGCGTTGCGCTCCTCGGTCCAAATTGCCTCGGCTACACCAACCTGACCAACGGCGTGCACGCTGGCTTCGTCTCCGCAGCAACCGTGGTGCGTACGCCCGATGTGCCCGATCCCAAGACGGCGATCATTTCCGCCAGCGGCGGCCTGATGGGACATATCCGAATGGGCCTCGAGCAGCGCGGCATTCCGGCGGCCTATACCATTTCAACCGGCAACGAGGCCGGTATCGGCATTGCCGATTTCGTGGAATTCTTTGCCGACGACCCGCTCACCAGCATGATCATCGTCTATGTCGAGCAGGTGCACGAGCCGGACAATTTCATTGCCGCCTCGAAGAAGGCGCGCGCCAATGGCAAAGCCGTGGTGATGATGCATCCCGGCCGCACCGGCCATGCCCGCCAGGCGGTCAGTTCGCATACCGGGGCGCTTGCGGGCGACCATGCGGTGATGAAGACCCTGGTCGAGCACGCGGGCATCCTGTTCATCGACAATGTGGACGAGCTGATCGACACCGCTGAAATCCTGGCCCGGTTCCCCAAGGCCAATCCGAACGGTCCCGGCATCCTGACATTCTCTGGAGCCCTATGCGCGATCTATCACGACTTCTGCGACGAGCTGGGCATCGAGGTTCCGCCACTGTCTCCGGACAATGAGAAGCGCATGCGCGAGGCGCTTCCGAGCTTTGCAACGCCGCGCAACCCGCTCGATCTGACGACGCAGCCGGTCTGGGAGCCGGAACTGATGGACATCGGGGTTGAAGCCCTGATTGGTGATCCGGATATCGGCAGCTGCACCATCAATATCCCGATGGGCAACCCGAAGATGGCCGTCAGCTATCTGGAACACACATTGGCCGGTCATGCGAAGAATCCCGACAAACCGCTGGTCTTCGGCGCGATGGGCGAAAATTCGCCGCTGCCGCCGGAGTTCCTTGCCATGATCAAGGAGAAGCGCGTCATCCTTACGCGTTCTGCAGACCGGTCGCTGCGCGCCATCCGGCACTGGACGTTTCACGGCCGCACGCTTCAACGGTCGAAACAGGTCGATCCCCTAAAGCAACTGACCGGCCTGCCGAAACTCGGCAGCGGTCCGCAGCCGGAGTGGCTGGGCAAGGATGTCTTCCGCGCTATCGGCATTCCCGTTCCACAGGGCGGCCTTGCGAAGCTCGCCGATGAAGCCGTGCGCATTGCCGGCAAGGCTGGCTATCCCGTCGCCATGAAGGCGCAGGCCGCACAGCTTGCGCACAAGACGGAAGCTGGTGGCGTCATGCTCAACATCAGGGATGAGGCCGGCGTCCGTACGGCATGGGACGAATTGCACGCCAATATCGCGCGACATGCACCGGGCACCAAGCTCGATGGCATCCTGGTTGAAAAGATGTCCGGCAAGGGCGTGGAACTCGTCGTCGGAGCTGGTGAGTGTTTCTTGGTGACTCACCGAGATCGAGCCCACGGACGCCGCTTCGTTCTCTTTGATTTTAATGTCGGCG
>JAPOIA010000047.1 GCA_029979185.1 Alphaproteobacteria bacterium
TGTGCCTCGTCGGCCCGCCGGGCGTCGGCAAGACCTCGCTCGGCAAGTCGATCGCCAAGGCGACCGGCCGCGAGTTTGTGCGCATGTCGCTGGGCGGCGTGCGCGACGAAGCCGAGATCCGCGGTCACCGGCGCACCTATATCGGCTCCATGCCGGGCAAGATCATCCAGTCGATGCGCAAGGCAAAGACCTCCAATCCGCTCTTCCTGCTCGACGAGATCGACAAGATGGGCATGGATTTCCGCGGCGATCCGTCTTCGGCGCTGCTGGAGGTTCTCGACCCCGAGCAGAACTCGTCGTTCGCCGACCACTATCTGGAAGTCGACTACGACCTGTCGAACGTCATGTTCGTGACAACCGCCAATACGCTGAACATCCCCGGCCCGCTGATGGACCGTATGGAGATCATCCGTATCGCCGGCTACACGGAGGACGAAAAGCTCGAAATCGCCCGCCGTCACCTGCTGCCGGCAGCCACCAAGAAGCACGGCCTGGCCGAGAAGGAATGGTCGCTCGACGATTCCGCCCTGCTTGAACTGATCCGCCGCTACACCCGTGAGGCGGGCGTGCGTAATCTGGAGCGCGAGATTTCCAACCTGGCCCGTAAGGCCGTGAAGGAAATTCTCATCTCCAAGAAGAAGCAGGTCAAGATCACGGCGGCGAATGTGTCCGACTATCTGGGCGTTCCCAAGTACCGCTACGGACAGGCCGAGCTGGAGGATCAGGTAGGCGCCGTTACCGGCCTTGCCTGGACCGAAGTTGGCGGCGAGCTGTTGACGATCGAAGGCGTCATGATGCCCGGCAAGGGCCGTATGACGGTCACCGGCAACCTGAAGGACGTGATGAAGGAATCGATTTCGGCGGCTGCGTCCTATGTGCGCTCCCGCTCTATCGAGTTCGGCATCGAGCCGCCGATGTTCGACCGCAAGGACATCCACGTGCACGTTCCCGAAGGGGCGACCCCGAAGGATGGCCCGTCCGCCGGCATTGCCATGGCGACGGCTATCGTGTCGCTGATGACCGGCATTCCGGTGCGCCGCGATATCGCCATGACTGGCGAGATCACCCTGCGTGGCCGGGTGCTGCCCATCGGCGGGTTGAAGGAAAAGCTGCTCGCGGCCCTGCGCGGTGGTCTGAAGAAGGTTCTGATCCCCGAGGAGAACGCCAAGGATCTGGCGGATATCCCCGATACGGTGAAGAACGGTCTGGAGATCGTACCGGTGTCCATGGTCAGCGAAGTGCTGAAGCACGCACTGGTGCGCCCGCTCGTGCCGATTGAATGGGACGAGGAAAAAGAGGCCGCCGCTGCAGAGCAGGCGCGCAAGCGCGCTCGCGACGAAGACGGTTCCGGCGTCGTGGCGCACTGATCGCTACAGGCGAGCAACAAATATAAACCGCGCCGGATACCTCCGGCGCGGTGTCTTATTGTCCGGATCTAGAGAAGATTACCCCCAAGGACCCAGATAGGCTTCGCCCATATAGGTGTCGGGCCGCGGTTCGATCGTCTTCGGCCAGCTGGCTACATTCGTGTTGGCGGGTGCGCCCTGCGGCAGCATGTATGCGTCGCCTGGAACCTGCTCCATATAGTGATACAGGATCAGCGGCACGCCATCGGGATCGATCACCGCCGCTGCATAGTCGATGCCGGGGAACAGTTCGCCGGGCAGTTCGACAATCTTGTGGCCGCGATCCTTCAGGAAGCCGACGGCGTCGCGCACCTGCCTGTAGTTAGCCAGCTGGACGCCGAAGCTCATGCAGGTGGAATCTTCGGCCGTACCGAGTTCCTTTCGCAGTTCCTTTGAATACAGTGCCAGCGAATGATGCTCGGTGTTGCAGCGCAGGAACTGGCAGCGGGCGCCCTTGTAGGTGAATTCACGGGTCACGACGAAGCCCATGATGTTGCGGTAGTACGCGCTCACCCTGTCGATGTCGTCGACATAGATGCCGACCGGCCCGATCTTCACCACCTTGAAGGGGCGCGGCAGCAGCACGCCGTCAACGTCGTAGATCGACGGCATGGATTCGCGCTGCAGATAGCCGGTGTGCAGATCGACGCCAGCCTGTTCGGCGCGCAGCACTTCCTCCTCTTCGGAAATCTGCGGCAGGTCGGGCGTATTGTGAAATCCACGCTTGTAAAGTTCGGCAGGCTTCGGCTTGCCGCTCCAGCCGATCTGCTCGATGCCGTAATAGAGTTCGTTGCGATGAAACTCCGGATCGAACGGATAGACATGCCAGTTCGAGCCCGGCATGTCGCGGCCCGTCCGGTTGATCGGCACCTTGCGCTTTTCGAAGAAGTCGATGGCGTCGACCACTTCGCGCAGCGAGCCGACCTGCCATGTAAGCTGGTTGATCGAATGGGTCGGCGTATGCGGCCGCGAGGCATACAGGATATCCACGGCGCGGCGGTCCGCCAGCACGAAGGAATGGTGGTCGGTTCCGTGGCGCATGAAATACTGATGGGTGTCCTCGACGTCCTTCAGTTTTTCCTTCAGTTCCGGCGTGCGCGCATGATCCATAGGATCGGTGATCTTGAAGCCGATGTCCTGATTGTAGAACTGCAGCATCTCTTTCAGGTTTTTGGCGCTGAAAGCGAAATGCCCCAGCCGGCGGATCTTGAAAGGACGGTCGAGCAGGACCCCGCCGACATCGTATTTCTCGTTTTCGCCTTCGCGTACAGGCGCGCGCGGTTCAGCAAGTGTCATCGCATCCTCCATCGTAGTCCCTGACCCGGGACATTTGTTCTCAATTATAAAGCCTCTATCCTGGTTGGCTACCCGGATGCCTGCGCCAGCCTTGGCAGGTAAAGCGCGAGCATGGGAAAGGCGATCAGCAGCGCCAGCAGGATGGCGTCGCAGACCAGGAAGGGCGCTGCTGCCTTGGCAACCTGTCCGAGCGTCGTGCCCGGCGGCGATACGCCGAGCATCACGAACAGCAGCATGCCGAAGGGCGGCGTCGTGCCGCTCATTTCGATACCCAGCAGCAGCACGAGCCCGAACCAGATGGGATCGAAGCCGAGTGCCTTGGCGATCGGAAAGAAGATCGGCACGGTCAGCAGCATGATCGAGGTTGCGTCGATCATCGTTCCAAGCAACAGAAGCGTGACGAACATGATCAGCAGCATGACAAGCGCCGAAACCTGCGCTTTCGTCACGAACTCCACCATGCCGGTCGTCGCGCCGGAATAGGCCAGAATCTGGCTGAAGGTCGAGGAGCCGACAATGATGAGGAAGATCATGCCGGAGACGCGCAGCGCCCCGCGGAAAGCTTCCAGAATAGCGCTCCAGGTCAGGCAGCGGAACAGCATGGCCAGGATCATCACCGCCGCCACGCCGAACGCGGCAGCTTCCGTCGGTGTCGCAAGACCGAACATGATCGAGCCGATAACGGCGAATATGACCAGCCCCATCGGCAGAATGTTGATGACGACCGCCTTGGTCTTTTCAAGCCAGGTCGTGCGGTTCACGTCGTAGGCGGGGGCCGCTTCCGGATCCAGCCAAAGCTGGAAGGCGATCATGGCCGCATACAGGCCGGCCAGAACGAAGCCCGGGATCAATCCGGCGAGCAGCAGCGCAGCGATATCGATCTGCGCGATGGAACCCAGCAGCACTGCAAGCCCTGACGGCGGGATGATCATCGCGAGGCCGCCCGTGCCGAGGATCGGTCCCATTGTCATGTATGGCTTGTAGCCGCGCTTCTTCATTTCCGGCAGCAGCAGCGAACCAAGCATTGCCGTGTTGGCCATGCTTGATCCGGTAAGCGTCGAGAACAGTGCGCCGCCGCCGACCGTCAGATAGGCAAGGCGGCCCGGCAGCCGCCCGAGCAGAATGTCGAGGGCGTCGAACACCCGCATGGCAAGGCCGGTCCGGAAAAACAGCTCGCCCATGATGAGGAACAGAGGGATCGTCACGAAGGTGAAAATAGTGACCGAACCGACGCCGTTGACGAGGATTTGCTGCGTGCCCGGCAGTCCGCCGAAAAAGAACAGGGCCGCGACAATATTGGCGCCCATGAACGCAAAGGCCACAGGAATGCCGGCTACCATCAGCAGACAGATACCCGATATCATCAGGCCAAGGACGAGATACCATTCCACGTCAGTCTCCCGTCCGGCTTGCTGCGGATGACTGACGGCAGTGCACCGCTGCGCGGAAACCGGGCGTCATACCGATTCTCCTCCGACCGTACCGCCCTCGTAGATGGAATCCTTGCCGAACAGGTATCGTGCAAATTCGATCGTCATCAGCGGAAACGCCAGCGCCGGGGGGCCGTAGAGAAAGGTCAGGGGTATTTCGATGCCGCGATGGTCCTCCTCACCGGATGTCCATGCGCCGGCAAAAAGGCTCATGGCGTGCCACGACAGGACAAGGCAGATTGCGATGCAGACGATATAGACGCCGCGCTCCAGGATCAGGGCGCCACCGGGGGAAAGCCGCTGCCGCATCAGTTCAAGCAGGACATGGCCGCGCGTGCGGACCAGCCATGGTGCGCAGAACATGGTGATGTAGAGGAGCCCGTATTCCTTCGACGGATCGGACCATGACGGCGGCGAGATGAGCATGTCGCGCATGATGGCGTCCGCGAGGACGATGATGAAAATCGCCGCCAGAACCAGCCCAGCGAGACACGCCAGGCCGTAGATCAGGCCGTCGTAAATTTTACTGATAACGTTCATGAGAGAACCGGCTGGCGAAGGCGCGCCGGTGCCATCTCGGCCCCCAGCGCGCCGTGTGCGATCAATAGGACAGTTCTTTAAGCTTCTTCATGTCGATCTTGATCTTCGGGTTCTTTTCCATCCGCTCCCACGGTCCCTTCAGGAAAAGGGCCTTGTAGTTTTTCGCGGCCTCGCCATCCAGCTTGATGATCGTCACGCCGGCGTTCTTCAGCTTTTCCTTTTCCTTGTTTGCCTGATCGACCCAGTACTCGTAGGATTCCTTTTCCCAGTGTTCCGCGGCCTTGTCGAAGATCTTCTTAGCCTCCGGGCTCATGGCATCCCACTTCTTGTGGTTCATCACCAGGGCGATCGTCGCATAGGAGAACGGCGGGTCGATCACGTATTTCACGAACTTCTGCAGGCCTCGCGGCAGGATGTCGGTGACCGAAAATCCGGCCCCTTCCAGCGCGCCGCGCTCGAATGCCGTATAGGCGTCCGCTGGTCCCATCACCACGGCGGTGCCGCCCATGTCCTTGATGAAGTCGCGATAGGTTGGAGAGGAGCGCAGCTTCAGGCCTTTCAGGTCGAGGATGCCGGCCTTGCTGGTGAATTTCGGCTTGTCCTTCAGGAACAGGTGCAGGCCGACGCCGCTGTCGAACCGGGCGACGAAGCGCGCGCCCATCTTCTGTTTCATAGCCTGGCGAACCAGTTCATAGGCTCCTGCCTTGCGCTGGTCCATCGCGGTCTTGAACCCGTGCGAGAAATCGCCTTCCGGGAACAGGCCGAGATAATAGGCCGGCGGCCCGTAGATCATGTCGACGAGTCCGTTCTTCATCGCCTGCGGTTGCTGGCGCGGCTTGGTGATTTCCGGCCCGCCGACATAGCGGATCCGGAAATGGCCCTTGCCCGCGGCATTGGCCTTGTCGATAAAGCGGAAGAAGCTCTGCATCAACGGATAGGTCTTGGGCCATGGGCCGGAAGCCTTCAGCTCGATTTCGGCGCTGGCAGCGCTCTGGCTGCCGGTCAGCACCATTGCGGTCAGAACAGAGGCAAACAGGGCGGGGGTGAGCAGGCTTTTGCGGCTCGTACGCATGGATAGTCTCCCTATGATTTTTTGTTATGTTGGAAGTAGAGCGCCGCTCCGGCCCGTTTGACAAGCGATTTTTTGCCGGTGGCGAGGCAGCCCGATCTGTTCGCTCCGGCCCGGATCGCCGCATGTGTCGAAAATCGTTGACCTCAGCGCCCGTCCGTGCGATTTGGCGGTCTCTGCACGCTAGTGCATCGCATTGGCCGCCCCGGCCACCAGACCGGGGATCGCCTGTCCGGATTTCGGTCCGGCGCATGGGGGCAGAAAAGGGCGATTAGCTCAGTTGGTAGAGCATCTCGTTTACACCGAGAGGGTCGGCAGTTCGAGCCTGTCATCGCCCACCATTCCGCAAATATCAGCAACATGCACTGTGGTTCCCGGCCGGCGTGCGCGCACGCCGCTTTGCCAAGTGTTTGCCGCTTGGTAAGAATCTGGCAGCTGGAAAGCTTGCATCAGTAAAAAGCGGAGAACAGATTGCCTGCTCTCCGCTTGATCATTGTGGCCGTTGCAACGGGCAGCAAATCAGAACGCGATCTTGTCCTCGATTGCAGCAATGCCGGCCTTGGCGCATTCGTCGTCCAGGCTTCCCGCCGGTGCGCCCGACACGCCGACGGCTCCTATCAGCGATCCCGCGCCTTCACGGATCATGACGCCGCCGCCGAGGGGTAGGGCCTTGGTCACGCCGCGCACAGCCCAGGCTTCGCCCTTCTCGGTCGCCTTGGCGAGGTCGGATGTATTGGTGCGGAAGCTGACGGCGGTCCACGCCTTGCGCAGGGCAGTCGAGGGCGTGTGCGGTCCGGCGAAGCGGTCGCGCAGGGTCACCTGTTCGTTGCCGCCGGTATCGACGACGGTAACGGCAACCTGGTAGCCCTTCGAGCGGCAATGCTTGATGGCGGCCTGCGCCAGTTCTGTGGCCACTTCCAGCGACAGGAACTTCTTGGTGTAGATGGCCTTCTCCTGCGCAAGCGATGGCGCGGGCGCCGCAAGGACAAGCGTGGCAGCAGCAAGGGCGGCGGCCAGAGCGGATTTGGATGCAAGGTTCGATTGGCGTTTCATTGGCTTCTCCCGCAAATATGGAATTCGGAAATCCTGAAGGACTGCGCGATCAGTGCATTGATCTATAACACATAAGAATGTGTGAATATATAGAATCTTGTCCCATGATGCTTTATCTGTTTGCACCGGCACAAGGCTTGCTTTGCCTTTCGTCACGGGCCATTAGAGTGGCAACAAATCGCGCCGTCCTCCATCCGGGGGAGGGTGCAGCAAACGGGACGGATCATGACGAAAACACTCAACCTGACCATTGAGCGCAACGGGCGCGAGCCGCAGCCGGCGGATTTTCCGGTAGCGCAGGCGGTGATAGCCGGCTGGACGGGCCGCGATCCCGTGGCGGTTGAGAAACACATCGTCGAACTGGAGGCATTGGGCGTAAAGCGTCCCGCGTCGACGCCCATCTATTACCGGGTATCCGCCAACCGGCTGACCACCGATACCGCAATTGAAGTCAGTGGGGGCGCCTCCAGCGGAGAAGTGGAATTCGTACTCTTCGCAACGGACGGTGAGTTGTTCGTAGGCGTCGGCTCCGACCACACCGACCGTGAAGTGGAGACTTACAACGTGACCGTCTCCAAGCAGATGTGCTGCAAGCCGGTCGCTGCCACGGTCTGGCCGGTGAGCGAAGTGGCTGGCCACTGGGATCAGCTGATCCTCCGTTCGCACATTGTCGAGGGTGGCAAGCGCGTGCTCTATCAGGAAGGGCAGGTGGCCGGCATGTTGCCGCCTGAGGTGCTGATCGGCAAGTTCGCGGACAAGGCGGCAGCATCACTGCCGGATGGCACTGCCATGTTCTGCGGCACCTTTGCGGCAAAGGGCGGCATTCGCCCGTCCGCCCGTTTCGAGTACGAATTGGAAGATCCGGTGCTCGGCCGGAAAATTTCCGCTGCCTACGACATGAGCGAATTGCCTGTCGTTGGCTGAGCGCGGACAGTAAGCGAAATTCAAAAGAGAGATTCATGCACCATACGAAACAGGTATTGATCGGCGGCGGCGGACCGGTAGGGTTGTTCTGTGCGCTGCTTTTGGGGCGCGCCGGACTTCCGGTGCGCGTGTTCGACGTCAACAGCGAGCTGCAGCAGGACCCGCGTGCCGCCACCACCCATCCCGGTACGCTGGAAGTGCTGGGGCAGGAGCCGGGCCTTGTCGAAGACATGGCGCGCGTCGGCCTGGTGACACCGATCTTTCAATTCTGGGACCGCCCGACGAACACGAAGATCGCGGAGTTCGATCATGCGCTCCTCAAGGATGACACGAAATATCCGATCGTCATCCAGTGCGAGCAATACAAGACCGCAAAACTGATCCTTGAACGTTTGCAGGGCATGGACAATGTCGACGTGCTGTTCAATCACGAGGTGGTTGCGGTGCGCCAGGATGCGGACAAGGTATCTGTCGATGTCCGCGGGCCGGACGGCGTTGCAACGCATGACGGCGCCTATCTGATCGGCGCAGACGGCGGACGCAGCACCGTGCGCAAACAGACCGGCGTAGGCTTCGACGGGTTTACCTATCCGGAAAAATTCCTCGTGCTGACGACACCGTTCGACTTCGAGGCCAATCGCGGCTATTGCCACCGCACCTATATTGCCGACCCCGAGGAATGGTGTAACTGTTTCAAGGTTTCGGCCGATGGCCCGCCCGGCCTTTGGCGCACCGTTTTCCCGGCCGATTCCAACGTGCCGGAAGACGAGATCCTGAGCGACGAATCCGTTCATGCGCGGCTGATGAAATTCTTCCCGCGCTCCGAGCCCTACGATATCGTTCACCGCAATCTCTACGTCATCCACCAGCGCGTTGCCTCGACCTTCCGTCAGGGGCGGGTACTGCTCGCCGGCGACAGCGCCCACCTCAACAATTCCATCGGCGGCATGGGCCTGAACGGCGGGTTGCAGGACGGCGCCAATGCTGCCGAAAAGCTGATCCAGGTGCTGGTCGACGGCGCGCCGGAAAGCCAGCTCGATCTCTATTCGCTGCAACGCCGGACGGTGACGAAAGAGTTTGTGCAGCAGCAGACCATCGCCAACAAGAAACGGCTGGAGGCGAAAGACCCCGGAGTGCGCAAGCAGAACTTCGAGGAACTGGCGGCAACCGCTGCCGATCCTGTCAAGGCGCGCGCCTTTATGCGCCGCACCGGCATGATCGACATGCAGGAGCGCGCCGCTTCCATCACGCTTGAGGACGCCAATGTCTGATGCAAAGACCGGCATGAAGCCTTGTGCCCGCCCGTTCCTCGCTGCAGCGAAGGACTTCGCTTCCGGCAAGGACACGCCGCGTGCGTTTCTCGAACGCTGCCTTGCGGAAACCGATGCGCGGGAAAAGGACATCCTCGCCTATGTCGCAACCAATATAGAAGGCGCGCGCGCCGCTGCGGATGCTTCCTCGCAGCGCTGGCGCGATGGTAGGCCCCTGTCGCCGATCGACGGCATGCCAGTGGGTATCAAGGACGTGATCGAAACGGCGGACATGCCGACCGGCATGGGCTCGCCGCTATACGATGGCTGGTCGCCCGGTCACGATGCTGCCAGCGTACACGCGCTGCGAGAAGCGGGAGCCGTTATTGTCGGCAAGACGGTGACGACGGAATTCGCCGCATCCGAACCGGGACCAACCCGCAACCCGTGGGACACAAGCCGCACGCCCGGCGGCTCCAGCAGCGGTTCGGCGGCTGGCGTCGCCGCAGGCTATTTCAGCGCTGCGCTCGGCACCCAGGTGATCGGCTCGATCCTGCGTCCCTCGTCCTATTGCGGGGTGATCGGCTACAAGCCCACTTTCGGCACCATCAATCGCGGTGGCAGCCACGACTACATGAGCCAGAGCTCGCAGGGCGTCATCGCCGCAAGCCTTGACGATTGCTGGCAGGCCGCATGGGAGATTTCGCAGCGCTGTGGCGGCGATCCGGGATATGGCGGCCTTGCAGGCCCGGCCAGCCTTCCGCAAGCGCCAGCGCCGAAGACCCTCGTGCTGCTGGAAACCGCCGGCTGGGCCGAGGCGAGCGACGAAGCGAAGACGCGGATGCTGGAAGCGGCAGAAAGCCTGCGCGCGGCTGGCATTTCCGTCCTGACGCGCAAGGACAGTGCAGACATCGAAGCAGCCGAACAGGCGCTGGTGGAATGCATGGGCATTTCGCGCACGGTGAATGCCTGGGAATCGCGCTGGCCGCTGAATACCTATCGCGACCGCGATGCCGCCAAGCTGTCGAAGGCCATGTACGACCGCAGCCTCGAGGCGGAAGCCATGAACCTCGACGACTATCGCAAGGCGATTGCGCGGCGTGCCGAAATCCGCGCCGTCTATGCAAGGCTTGCCGGCATTGCCGATTGCTGCATCACACTGGCCGCCAGCGCCGCCGCTCCCGTTGGCCTGCGCTCGACAGGCAGCGCGCTGTTCGCCGTAACAAGTTCGATGCTCGGTGCGCCCTCGTTGTCCCTGCCGGTATTGCAGGAGGAGGGTTTGCCGCTTGGCATGCAGGTCATCGGGTTTGACAATCGCGATGCACACGCCTTTGCTGTCTCGCACAGCATCCTGAACACGCTTGATCCGGCCCGCGCTGTCCGCGCCTGATCGCACACCTGAAAACATATAGCCGGAAGAAACGTCCCTGATGAGCAAGAAAGCCGCCGCCATTCCCGCGTCCATCAAGCCCTATCTGGCCGATGTGGCGGAACTGGAACGCAGCTACCCGGACCTGCATGAACATGTGGCGGCGCTGGCGAAGGCGGGGCTCCTGCATGTGATCGACGATCCGATCAACAAGGACAACGAGATGCATCCGCTGGTGCGCTGGCAATATCGCGGCGGCATCGCCGAGAAGGACCGCAAGGCCTTCCTGTTCACCAATGTCGTTGACGGCAATGGCCGCAAATACGATGGCGCTGTTCTCGTAGCGGGCCTTGCGGCAACGCCGGATGTCTATCGTACCGGCTTCGGCAAGCCGCTCGATAGGATCGGCGAAACCTGGATGAACGCGATCAACAATCCTGTGCCGCCGCGCGTCGTCAAGAAAGCGCCGTGCCAGGCCATCGTCGTCACCGGCAAGGATCTCGACAAGCCGGGCGCAGGCCTTGACGGAATTCCGGTGCCGATCTCGACGCCGGGTTTCGACAACGGTCCCTATCTCTCCGCCGGTCACTACATCACGAAGGACCCGGACAACGGCGTCCAGAACATGGGCAATTACCGCGGCCAGATAAAGGCGCCTCGGCGGCTTGGCATGAATCCGTCCGTGGAACTGCGTGCCGGCATCTACGCCCACTGGCAGAAGTACAAGGCGCGGGGTGAAAAAATGCCCTGCGCCGTGGTCATCGGCTGCCCGCCCGCCGTGTCATACACCTCGGTGCAGAAGCTGGCCGACAATCTGGACGAGCTGGCCGTGGCGGGCGGTCTGGCCGGTTGCCCGATCAATGTCGTGAAGTGCAAGACGGTGGATCTCCTCGTCCCGGCCGAGGCGGAAATCATCGTCGAAGGCTATATCGACACCGAATGGCTGGAGCCAGAAGCGCCGTTCGGTGAATCCCACGGTTACGTCAACCTGCAGGAGTACAACGCCTTCATGGAAGTGACGGCGATCACCCGGCGCAAGAAGGCGATCGTGCCGTCGTTCATCAGCCAGGTCACGCCGAGCGAATCCTCCGTGATCCGCAAGGCGGCGATGGAGCCGGTGTTCCTCAATCACCTCTCGAAAGTGCTGGCTATAAAGGGCGTCAAGCAGGTCGCCATGCATGAGCCGCTGACCAGCCTCTATGCCGTGCTGGCGGTGCAGTTCGAACGCGGCGTGCCGCGTACCGAAGTCTGGCGCGCTCTGTATGGCGCATCCACGCTGCATCGCTTTGCCGGAAAATGGATCATCGCGGTTGACGAGGACATCGATCCGCATAATGCGGACGCGCTGTTCTGGGCCATGTCCTATCGTTGCCAGCCCCAGCACGACATGCGCGTGCTCGACTACAAGGACCCAGGCCACGGCCCGCGCGGTCCGCGCGATGACGGCGAAACTGCATCCGTGCTCATCAACGCCCTGTTGCAGGAAGACTTCGCGCCCGTCGCACTGCCGAAAAAGGAATTCATGGAAAAGGCCGCCGAAACCTGGAAGCGCCTTGGCTTGCCGGACCTGAAGCCGGAAAGTCCCTGGCACGGCTACGAGCTTGGCGCCTGGCACCCGGCGCTGGCGCGTCAGGCCGACATGGCGGCCGCCAGCAAATACATGGACTTTGCCGACGAGCTGATTCCGCAGCGCCGCCGCGATGTCGACATGAACGACCCGGTGCCGCAGCCGGCGCCTGTCAATCCGGAGATCGGCCACAATGCGCCGCCGGAGGCGGCCGCAACCAAGCCGGCCCGAAAGACCCCACGCAAGAAGAAGTAAAAAAGCGCAACCCGCATTTGCCCAGCAGGAGACAACCATGCCCGTCAACAAGGCCCATGACGAATTCTATACTCTGGATCTGAACACAGGCTGGGAAACGCCGCCCGGTTATCCGGAGGGCATTGCCCAGAAGATCATTTCCGGCGGACTGGACGAGGACAACAAGCGCGGCACCCGCACCCGCCTGTTGCGCTTTGCGCCGGGCGTCTACACCACCGCCCCCTTCGTTCACGACTACTGGGAAGAAGTCTTCCTGGTGCAGGGAGACCTGACTGTCGGCAATGACGAGAAGGGCGAGGGCGGCACCCCGTTCCCGCCAATGACCTATGCCTGCCGCCCGCCGGGGGCCTTTCACGGTCCGTTCAAGTCCGAGAAGGGCTGCATCCTGCTCGAGATGCACTATTACGATCCGGTCTGACCGGAACGCGAAGGCAGGCGAATGCGCATCCTCGTCACCGGCGCGCAGGGCTATGTGGGCTCCCATGTCGTGCCGCATCTTCTGGCGGCCGGGCATGACGTTGTCGGCCTGTCGCGCAATCCGCCTGCCTCTTCACTGTCCGTAGCTACATGGCTCGCAGGGGATCTGCTGCAGCCGGGCGAACCTGCGCGTGTGATCGCCGAAACTGCTCCGGATGTCGTCGTTCATCTGGCCTGGGACGTGACGCATGGATCCTTCTGGACGATGCCGGCCAATCTCGACTGGGTGGCCGCCTCGCTGGCGCTGGCGCGCGCCGCGGCGGAAGGCGGCGTCCGGCGCTTCGTCGCCACCGGCACCTGCTTCGAATACGACTGGCCTGCCGATGGCGATTGCATCGAAGATGTGACGCCGCTCGCCTCTCATACGCTTTATGATACCGCCAAGGACGCCCTGCGGGGCGTGTTGACGGCCTATGGCCGACAGACCGGCATGGGCTTCGCCTGGGGGCGGCTGTTCCATCTTTATGGCGGGCCGGAACATCGCGCCCGGCTGGTGCCGGACGTCATTACTGCCGTGCTGGATGGACGGGCCGCGGAATGCGCCAGCGGCAAGCCGATCCGGGACTATATGGACGTCCGCGATGCCGGGGCGGCCATCGCAGCGCTCGCACTCTCGCGGGCTCAGGGCGATTTCAACATTGCGACGGGCGAGGGCGTTGCCATCGCGGATATCGCACGGATGATCGGCAATCTGACGAAACACCCAGAACTGATCGCTCTTGTCGCTCGCCCGGACCGGGAAGGCGAGCCGCCGCGCATTGTCG
>JAPOIA010000048.1 GCA_029979185.1 Alphaproteobacteria bacterium
ACTTGCTTGCTTGCGGTTTATAGGTATAAGCATATCTTTATATCAATCGGAAATCGCTTGTTCCATGCAGGACAGTTTCTCAAAATGAGTGAAAAAATCAGCGACTTGTCTTCGCTCCAGCCGGAAAATCTGCACGTCCCCCTGGCCAATGTTCTGGATGCATTGCAGGCTGCTGGCGAAATTACCCGTCTGCGCATCCTGGCGCTGGTCTACGAGGCCGAATTGACCGTCAGCGACCTGGTCACGATCCTTGGCCAGTCGCAACCGCGCGTTTCGCGCCATCTTCGCCTGCTTGTGGAAGCCGGAATGGTCGAGCGGCATCGCGAGGGCGCCTGGGCCTTTTTCCACATCGCCCAGACCGGCGCCGAGGCAGCCATCGCCCGCAACATCGTCCAGCGCATTGATGCCGATGATCCGCTTACCAGCGCCGACCGGTTGCGTCTGGACGAAGTACGCCGGAGCCGCGCCGAACGGGCCAACAATTATTTCGCGGCCAGGGCCGAGGATTGGAACCGCCTGCGTTCCCTGCATGTACCGGAGGACCAGGTGGAAGCCGCCATTCTCTCCATCGCAGGCGACGGGCCGATCCAGTCGCTGCTGGATGTCGGTACCGGAACCGGCCGCATGCTGGAACTGCTGGCGCCGCTGGCTGTGCGCGCCACCGGCCTCGACCAGAGCCACGCCATGCTCAACATCGCCCGCACCGTGGTGGAGCGCGAGGGCCTGCGCAACGTCCAGCTTCGCCAGGGCGACATCTATGCCCTGCCGGTGGATTCCGATTCTTTCGATCTCATCGTTATCCACATGGTGCTTCACTATCTCGACGATCCGGCACGCGCCTTGCGGGAAACCGCCCGGCGGCTCAGCCCCGGCGGCCGGCTGATCGTTGTCGACTTCGCACCACACTCCAACGAATTCCTGCGTGACGAACATCAGCATCGCCGCCTCGGATTCGATGGCTCCGAAATTGCCGGCATCTTCCGCGACGCTGGCATCCAGCTGGTCGATCAGCAGAAACTCAAACCCGACAACAATGATGGCGGCAAGCTGACCGTCTCCATCTGGGTTGGCCGTGATCCCCGTCTCATCACCGACGAGATGCCGAATTCCGGCACTGCGATCGCCTGATTGAAATTTGCTTGCCGCGCCGGCCTCCAACGGGGCTGCGCGAAGGAGTACAGACCATAAACAACCGCGAGAATGCCAACACAGGTTCCTCTTCGCCAAACCGCAGACGTTCGCGCCAGCAGGGAACCGGCCTCAAGGTATCCTTTGAATTCTTCCCGCCCAAGACGCACGAACTGGAACAGATACCCTGGAAATCCATCCAGACGCTTGCGCCGGTCGATCCAGACTTCGTTTCCGTGACCTACGGCGCTGGTGGCTCGACCCGCGAGCGCACCCATGCAACCGTTTCCCGTCTGGTTACCGAAACCGGCCTGAAGCCCGCCGCGCATCTCACCTGTGTCGGAGCGTCGCGCGCCGAAGTCGATGAGGTGATCCGCAGCTACTGGGATGCCGGTATCCCCATATTGTCGCCCTGCGCGGAGATCCCGCCGGCGGCATCGGTACAACCTTCGAGCCGCATCCTGACGGCTACGAAAACTCCACCGCGCTGGTGGAGGGCATCCGCTGCATCGGCGACTTCGACGTGTCGGTTTCCGCCTATCCTGAAAAGCACCCCGAGAGCAGTACATTCGATCAGGACATCGATGTGCTGAAAGCCAAGATCGATGCCGGCGCAACGCGCGCCATAACCCAGTTTTTTTCGATAACGACCATTATCTGCGATACCTGGATCGCGTACGCGCCCGCGGTATCGACATTCCGATTATTCCCGGCATCGTGCCGGTGCAGAACTTTCGTCAGATCGCCTCCTTCGCCGGCCGCACCGGCGCCAGCATACCGCAATGGCTGGCCGACCGCTTCGAGGGGCTGGACGACGATGTCGATACGCGCCGCCTTGTTGCATCGGCGGTTGCTGCCGAACAGGTACTGGACCTTGTCGATCATGGCGTCGATCATTTTCACTTCTACACCATGAACAAGGCCGATCTTGTTCTGGCCATCTGCCATCTGCTCGGCCTGCGGCCGAACCATTCCCGCGAGGCAGCGGCTCATCGCCCTATCGCATTCAGCACGCCTGCTGCAATGCGCAGCGGTGCGGAGATTCGCGCCGATATCGAAAAAGCTGCAGCCGAGCGCGTGCTCATTATCGATGGCGCGATGGGCACGATGATCCAGGAGCGCAAGTTCACCGAAGCCGATTTCCGTGGCGAACGCCTGAAAGACCATAACCACGACCAGCGCGGCAATAATGATATCCTGATCCTCTCGCAGCCCGACGCGATCCGCGCCCTGCACTATCAGTATTTCATCGCCGGCGCCGACATCTGCTGCACCAATACCTTCTCCTCTACGCGCATCGCGCAGGGCGATTACGGCTGCGAACACCTAGTAGCGGAACTCAACCGCGAAGGCGCGCGCCTCGCTCGCGAAGCCGCCGATCGCGCCCAGAAGAACGATGGCAAACAGCGTTTCGTCGCCGGCGCGATGGGACCGACAAACCGCACCGCTTCCATCTCTCCAGATGTGAGTGATCCAGGCTTTCGCGCCGTGACCTTCGACGAATTGCGCGCCAACTATGCCGAAGCCGCGCAAGGCCTGATCGATGGCGGCGCCGACCTGCTGCTGGTCGAAACGATTTTCGACACCCTCAACGCCAAGGCTGCCTATGCGGGCATTCGCGATGCCTTCGAAGCGACGGGACGCGAACTGCCGGTCATGATGTCTGGAACGATTACCGACCTGTCCGGCCGCACGCTGTCTGGCCAGACGCCGGAAGCATTCTGGAACTCCCTGCGCCATACCGATCCGATATCCATCGGGCTCAATTGCGCACTCGGCGCAAAGGAACTGCGCGGCCATGTGGCGGAGCTTTCGCGTCTCGCCGATACTCTCGTCTGCGCCTATCCGAATGCCGGCCTGCCAAACGAATTCGGCCTGTACGACGAAAGCCCCGAATACATGTCGGATCTGCTGGCGGAATTTGCGCAAGCCGGCATCATCAATATCGTCGGCGGGTGCTGCGGTACAACGCCCGATCACATACGCGCCTTCGCGCAGAAACTGGACGACGTCAAGCCGCGGCAGGTACCGCAAGTCGACAGGCGCTTGCGGCTGTCCGGCATCGATCCCTTCACCCTGACCGACGATATCAACTTCGTGAATGTCGGTGAGCGCACCAACGTCACCGGTTCGGCCCGATTCCGCAAATTGGTCAAGAACGGCGACTATGCCGCTGCGCTGGATGTGGCGCGCGATCAGGTCGCCAATGGCGCACAGATCATCGACATCAACATGGACGAGGGTTTGCTCGATTCCGCCGAGGCGATGAAGACCTTCTGCAATCTCATCGCTGCGGAACCCGACATTGCCCGCGTGCCGATCATGGTGGACTCCTCGAAGTTCGAAGTCATCGAGGCCGGCCTGAAATGCATTCAGGGCAAGGCAGTGGTGAATTCCATCTAGCTCAAGGAAGGCGAGGAGAAGTTTCTCGAACAGGCAAGGATCGTGCGTCTCTACGGTGCAGCCGTCGTCGTCATGGCCTTTGACGAGGAAGGCCAGGCCGATACCTATGAGTGCAAGGTTGCTATCTGTACTCGCGCCTACAAGCTGCTGACGGAAAAGGCCGGTTTCCCGCCGGAAGACATCATCTTCGACCCGAACATCTTCGCCGTCGCCACCGGCATCGAGGAACATAACGATTATGGCGTCGCCTTCATCGAGGCCGCCCGCGAAATCCGCAAGACATTGCCCCATGCGCATGTATCAGGCGGCGTGTGGAACCTGTCGTTCTCCTTCCGCGGTAACGAACCGGTGCGCGAGGCCATGCATTCGGTGTTCCTCTATCACGCCATTGCCGCCGGCATGGACATGGGTATCGTCAACGCCGGGCAGCTTGGCGTCTATGCAGACATCGATCCACAATTGCGCGAAGCCTGCGAGGACGTGGTTCTCAACCGCGACAGCAACGCCACCGAGCACATGCTGGAAATCGCCGAAAACTTCCGCGGCGCCGGTGCAGCCGCAAAGGTCAAGGACCTCAAGTGGCGCGAAGCGGACGTCAGCAAGCGCCTTGAATATGCGCTCGTCAACGGCATCACCGAATTCATCGACGAGGACACCGAGGAAGCGCGCCTCGCCGCATCCCGTCCACTCGATGTGATCGAGGGTCCGCTGATGGCCGGCATGAATGTCGTCGGCGATCTGTTCGGCTCCGGCAAGATGTTCCTGCCGCAGGTGGTCAAATCCGCCCGCGTCATGAAACAGGCCGTCGCCTGGCTCATGCCCTTCATGGAAGAGGAAAAGAAGGCCAATGGCGGCACGGGCCGCGAAAGCGCCGGCAAGGTGCTGATGGCGACTGTCAAGGGCGATGTCCACGACATCGGCAAGAACATCGTCGGCGTTGTGCTCCAGTGCAACAACTATGATGTCATCGATCTCGGTGTCATGGTTCCGGCGCAGAAGATTCTCGAAACGGCGCGCAAGGAAAACATAGACATCATCGGCCTGTCCGGCCTCATCACGCCTTCGCTGGACGAGATGTGCTACGTTGCAAGCGAGATGGAGCGCGAAGGCTTCGACATTCCGCTGCTGATTGGCGGCGCGACCACCAGCCGCGTGCATACGGCAGTGAAGATCCACCCCAACTACCGGCGCAGCCAGGCGGTCTATGTGACCGATGCCAGCCGGGCGGTCGGGGTTGTCTCGACATTGCTTTCGCAAACCGCAAGCGCCGGCTTCATCGAAACAACCCGCGCCGAATATCGCAAGGTCGCAGAAGCCCATGCCAATGCGGAAGCGCGCAAGAAGCGCTTGCCGCTGGCGCAGGCCAGAGCCAATGCGCCTGCCATCGACTGGAATGCATTCGAGCCCGTGAAACCTGCCTTTACCGGCACGTGCACATTCTCGACCTATGACCTGGCGGAGCTGGCCGACTACATCGACTGGACGCCCTTCTTCCAGACCTGGGAACTGAAGGGCCGCTTCCCGGCCATCCTGCAGGACGAGAAGCAGGGCGAAGCCGCCCGCCAACTTTATGACGACGCCCGCCGCATGCTTGACGACATCATCAGGGACGCATGGTTCAAACCGAAAGCCGTCATCGGCTTCTGGCCGGCAATGCGGTTGGCGACGATATAAAACTCTTCACCGGAGGATCGCGCAGCGAGGAGCTGGCCACCCTTCATACCCTGCGTCAGCAGCTCGCCTGCACCGGCGGCAAGCCAAACCTTGCCCTGTCCGATTTCGTGGCGCCCCGCGACAGCGGCAAGGCAGACTATATCGGCGGCTTCGTTGTCTCCGCAGGAGCGGAAGAGGAGCGGATTGCCGAACGTTTTGCCCGCGACAACGACGACTATCGTTCGATCATGGTCAAGGCGCTGGCCGACCGTCTGGCGGAAGCCTTCGCCGAGCGTATGCATGAGCGCGTTCGCCGCGAATTCTGGGGCTATGCGGCAAGCGAACAGCTGTCGCGCGAGGACATCATTGCCGAACGCTATGTTGGCATCCGCCCTGCCCCCGGCTATCCGGCCCAGCCCGATCACACCGAAAAGGCAACGCTGTTCCAGCTGCTGCAGGCAGAAAAGCGCACCGGTGTGAAGTTGACGGAAAGTTTCGCCATGTGGCCGGGTTCCTCTGTCTCGGGCCCGTATTTCTCCCACCCGGAATCGCATTATTTCGGCGTGGCGAAAATCGAGCGGGACCAGGTCGAGGACTATGCGGCGCGCAAGGGCATGAGCGTCGAGGAGGTCGAGCGCTGGCTGGCGCCCGTGCTGAACTACAATCCCGCCGAAGCCAATACTGCGGCGGCGTAGATAGCGCCGTCCCATCGGTTGGGCGAAGACCTACGGCGTCAAACCAACGGCGCTTGTCATCCCGGACGTACATCGTGCTCCGGGATGTCTTTTTTACACCGCTATTGCGCCTTTGCACCGGGGCCTTTATCAATCGCGACAGAATTCCAACATCGAGCACGCGAGGAAACTCCCAGTGACTACAGCCAAACCGCCTTTCCGCGCCGATCATGTCGGCTCCTTCCTGCGTCCTGACAATCTGAAGAACGCCCGCAACCAGTTTCGCGAAGGCAAGATCACACGCGAAGCGCTGACGAAGCTCGAGGACGAGGCGATCAGGGACGTCGTCAAGCTGCAGAAGGACGCCGGCCTGGCCTCCGCCACCGATGGCGAACTGCGCCGCACCAGCTGGAGCGGCGACTTCCTTACCGCCATCGGCAATGTCGTCACCCGCCCCTCGCAGTTCACCCTGCGTTTCCAGACCAAGGAAGGCGAACGACGCGCCCAGCCGCCGGGCTTCTATGTCGAAGGCCGGATGACACTGCCGGAAGGCGGCATCTTCACCGACCATTTCAAATACCTGAAATCGCTCTGCTCCGCTGATGTTACGCCGAAGCTGACCATTCCCTCGCCGACCATGCTGCATTTCCGCGCCGGCCGCGCCGGTGTCGACGAAAAAGCCTATCCGACGATGGAAGAATATTTCGACGATCTGGCCCGCATCTATTCGGAAGAAATGCATGCCGTCGCCAGGGAAGGCTGCACTTACCTGCAGATCGACGACACCAACTTCGCCTATCTCTGCGACAAGGAACTGCGCGAGGAAGTGCGCAACATTATCGGCGAGGACCCCGATGCGCTGACCCCGCTCTATGCCGAGCTCCTGTCCAAGTGCACTGCCAATCGCCCTGCCAGCATGACGGTCTGCATGCATGTGTGCCGCGGCAACAGCGCCAGCGCCTGGGTCGGCTCCGGCGGTTACGAGCCCGTCGCGGAAGCCCTTTTCAACAAGGCAGACATCGACGGCTATTTCCTCGAGTTCGACACCGATCGCGCCGGCGGCTTCGAGCCGCTGCGCTTCCTGCCGAAAGGCCACAAACGCGTCATCCTCGGCCTGGTCAGTTCCAAGTTCCCGGAGATGGAATCGAAGGATGACCTCAAGCGCCGTATCGAGGAAGCAACCAAATACGCGCCGCTGGAACAGCTGTGCCTGTCGACCCAGTGCGGCTTTGCTTCCACGGAAGTCGGCAATGCCATCACCTTCGACGACCAGCGCCGCAAGCTTGAACTGGTGGTGACGACAGCGGAAGAAATCTGGGGTACGGCGGCCTGAGCCACCCCGCTTGAAGCATTTCCTTTGCCCCCGGGATGCCTGCAAGTCAGGCGCTCCGGCGGCAGCCGCGCTTGCCTTGGCGCTTGATCCGTCGCTATCATGGCGCAGCAAAATATTCGGAGCAAATGCCATGAGCCCACTGGACCTGCAGGAGCAGATCGAAAACGGCATTGCAAACCTGCCCCCGCCTGTCGGCAATGTGCCTGTTTCCTCCATCGATCTCTATGACGCTGCTGTCCTGACCGACCCGTGGGACTATTACGAGGCGCTGCGCGATGCGGGGCCAGTTGTCTGGCTCGAGCGCTATGGCGTGTACGCCGTCACCCACTACGAACAGGTGACGGATATCCTCCACGACAACGAAACCTTCGGCTCATCCGCCGGCGCGGGATTGACGAACTTCCGCACCACCAAGCCATGGCGCGTGCCAAGCCTCCTGCTCGAAACGGACCGCCCCGAACACGACCGCACCCGCCAGCAGATGATGCGCGTCATGAACCCCGGCGCCATTCGCGCCTTCCGCCCGACCTTCGAGGCGCTGGCGGCGGACATGGTGCAGGCGATGATCGACAAGGGCGAATGCGACGGCATTGCAGACCTTGCCGAACGCTTTCCCCTCAAGGCTTTTGGCGATGCGGTCGGCATTCCCACCGACGGCCGCGAACACCTCTTGCCCTATGGCGACATGGTCTTCAACGGCTTCGGCCCGGCCAACAAGCGGTTCAAGGACTGTCTTGCCGGCCTGGGCGATGCACCCAAATGGATCGCCCAGGCCTGCAAGCGCAACACGCTGACGCCCGACGGTCTTGGCCGGCGGCTGTTTGCCGGCGTCGAAACCGGAGACCTGACCGAAGACGAAGCCGAACTGCTTGTGCGGTCCCTCCTGTCGGCAGGGCTCGACACGACAATCTTCACCCTCGGCATCGCGCTGGTCAATCTGGCGCGCCATCAGGACCAGTGGGAGATTTTGAAAAGCGATCCCTCGCTCGCCCGCCAGGCGCTGGAAGAAGTCCTGCGCTACGACGCAACGTTCCACACCTTCTATCGCACCACCAACAGACCAGTCGAAGTCTGCGGCGTGGAAATGGATACCAACCAGAAGGTAGTTGTGATCATCGCCTCCGCCAATCGCGACCCGCGCCATTGGGACAGGCCCGACACATTCGATATCACCCGCAGCGCCAGCCGCCACATGGCGTTCGGCACCGGTATTCATGGCTGCGCCGGACAGATGATGGCGCGGCTGGAAGGCGAGATCGTACTCGGCGCCCTCGCGCGCATGGTCGACAGGCTGGAACTGACCGGAGAGCCGGTATTGCACTTCAACAATACCGTGCGCGGCTATGTCAGCGCGCCGCTGCGCGTGACGGCCAAGGCGTAAGATAAACCGCCCGGCGTCAGTTCTGACACCGGGCGGTTTTCTTGCTTTTTGTTCTGCGCGATCAGCGCACCCGACGCATCAGGCTTTCGCGCTCTTCATCAGCGCCAGAAGCTTCGGCGGCGACATCGGCAGCGATGTCGGGCGCACGCCGATGGCGTTGGCGATAGCGTTGCCAATAGCCGCAGGGCCTGGCGTCAACGGCACTTCGCCGACGCCGCGCAAGCCGTAGGGATGCTTCGGATTGGGCACTTCCACGATCACCGTGTCGATCATCGGAACATCGGAAGCGACCGGCATGCGATAGTCGAGGAACCCGGCATTCTGCAGACGCCCGTCCGCACCGTAGATGTATTCCTCGTTCAGCGCCCAGCCGATGGCCTGCACCGCTGCACCCTGCAGCTGGCCTTCAACCTGGATCGGCGAGATCATCTTGCCCGCGTCTTCCACGATCGTGTAGCGCTTGACCGCAACGAAACCGGTTTCCTTGTCGACTTCCGTATCGACAATATGCACGGCAAAACCGGGTCCGGCACCGGTGACGTTCATTTCCGAATGGGCGGAAATGGCGCCCATCGTATAGGTCGTCTTGGACGAGATTTCCTTCATCGACATGGGCTCGAAATCGCCGACGTTGGAACTCGCAGGACGGCAGAAGCCATCCTCAAAGATGACGCCCTCTTCCGGCACCTTCCACATCTTTGCCGCACGGCTGCACAATTCGCCGATGATCTGGCGCGCATTGTTGACGACCACCATGCCGGACGAGAATGTCGTGCGGCTGCCTGCGGTCACCCGGTTGAAGCCAAGCGCATTGGTGTCGGCCAGCGTTGCACGCACCCGGTCCACCGGAATGCCGAACTCCTCTGCCGCCATCATCGCCATCGACATGCGCGAGCCTGCCACATCTGCCGTACCGAGGATGATGTTGACCGTACCGTCCGGTGCAAGGCTCATCGTACCCGTGGTTTCGCCGCCGCGATTGAACCAGAAGCCGCAGGCAATGCCGCGTCCCTGGCCTTCCGGCACCGGCGACTTGTAGTGGTCGCAGTTCTTTGCCGCTTCGATAGTCTCGATCAGGCCTATTTCGTCGAACTTCTGGCCGTAGATTGTCGTATGGCCCTTGGCCACCGCATTCTTGAGGCGGAAATCGAGTTCGTCCATGCCGATTGCCTGCGCCAGTTCGGTGATCACCGCTTCGGCGCCGAAGATGATCTGCGGCACGCAGGGCGCACGGAACGAAGCCACCTTCGGCCGGTTGGAGACCACCTCGTAGCAGAGCGTTTCGACATTCGCGATGTCGTAGCGCGTCCAGATCGCCTGCTGGGCATTGACGAAGGCCGAACCCGTATAGGGGCCGGTCTGGAAGCTCAATTCAGACTGCGCGGCAACGATGGTGCCGTCTTTCTTGGCGCCGATCTTGATCTTCGCATGGGTGCCCGACACCGGCCCGGTGCCCTTCAGCACTTCGGCGCGGGTCATCGTCATCTTCACGGCCGCCTTGGCCTTGCGCGACAGCGCAACCGCCAGCGGCTCGATATAGAAGGTCGTCTTGCCGCCGAAGCCGCCACCCAGTTCCGATTGCTGGATCTTGATCTTGGATGAATCGATATCCATGATCGCCGTCAGGCGGTCCCGGTAAACCCAGGGCGCCTGCGTGCAGCACCACAGGTCGACCTGCCCGTCGTCGGAAGTATTGGCGATGCAGGACTGCAACTCGATATAGCCCTGGTGCATCGGCTTGGAATCGAACGACCGCTCGATCACTACGTCCGCCTCGGCAAAGCCCTTTTCGATATCGCCCTGCTTCAGCACGCTGCGCTCGACGATATTGGTCGGCTTGTCCGCATCGGCGCCGGTTGCGCCCTTGGTGCGCAGATAGTCGTGCAGGATCGGAGCGCCCGGCTGCATGGCTTCCACTTCGTCAATGACGAACGGAAGAACCTCGTAGTCGACCTCGATCAGCTTCAGCGCCTTCTTGGCGATCCGTTCGCTGGTCGCGGCAACGGCGGCGACCGGATGGCCCTCCCAATAGACCTTCTCGCGCGCCATCGCGATGCGCGTCATGTCGCCGGCGCCTGTGCCTGCCTTCTTTTCGGGGAAGTCTTCGCGGGTGATGACCGCTTTCACGCCCGGCAGTTTTTCCGCTTTCGAAGTGTCGATGCTCTTCACGATCGCATGCGGATGCGGGCTGCGCAGCACCTTGCCAACCAGCATGCCCGGCGCAAAGGCGTCTGCCGAGAATTTCGCCCGCCCGGTGACCTTGTCATAGCCATCGTGCTTGATCGGCGATGTGCCGACGACCTTGTAGTTTGCATCGGGGTTGAAGCCCGACTTTTCCAGAATGTCGTGCATGTTCAGGCTCCCTTCATTTCTTCGCCAGCGGCCATGACCGCGCGGATGATCTTGTCGTAGCCGGTGCAGCGGCACAGATTGCCGGCCAGCCAGTAGCGGATTTCCATTTCATCGGCATCTGGCTTGCGGTCGAGCAGCGCCTTTGCCGCAACCAGAATACCCGGCGTGCAGATGCCGCATTGCAGACCGTTCATTTCGAGGAACTTCTGTTGCAGCGGATGCAGCTCGCCGTCCTTGGCCATGCCCTCAATGGTTTCGACGCTGCGGCCTTCCGCCTCGGGCGCCAGAACCAGGCACGAGCAGGTCAGCCGTCCGTCCACCATGACGCTGCATGCTCCGCAGTCGCCGGTGGCGCAGCCTTCCTTGGTGCCGGTCAGTTTCAATTCGTCGCGCAGCACGTCCAGCAGGGTCATCTGCGGTTCGGCCAGGCACTCGTATTCGTCGCCGTTGACGGTCAGCGATACGTGGTATTTCTTGCTCATGCGTTGGCCCTCGCCCGTTCATATGCTTTCTGCGCTACGCGCCTAGCCAGCACGCCAGTCCCCTCGATGCGGAACTCCTTCGTGCCGCGCTTGTCGTCGATAGGTTGGCAAGCCGCTGATGCCGCCGCCGCAAGTTTGGCCAGCGCTGCATCGTCCACCTTGGTGCCGATCAGTGCATCGGCGCATTCGGGAACCAGCAGAACCGTCGGAGCGACAGCGCCCAGCGCAACGCGCGCCGCCGTGCAGACGCCGGCTTCGTCCAGCGTCAGGTTGACCGCAACGCCGACCACGGCAATGTCCATTTCGGTGCGCGGCGTGAAGCGCATATAGGCATCGCCCGAATTCTTCGGACGCGCCGGCAACTTGAAGGATTCGATCAGCTCGCCCTTGCCCAGCGAAGTCTTGCCCGGACTCGTGGGAATCTGCTCCACCGGTACATCGCGTTCGCCATTGGGCCCTACGACATGCGCGAGCGCCCCGGCTGTTACCATGGGCGGCACGCTGTCGGCGCCCGGCGAGGCATTGCAGAGATTCCCTGTGATCGTCGCCCGGCCCTTGACCTGCACCGAGCCGATCAGCTTGACCCCGTCGATAATCCCCGGCCAGGCCGCGCAAAGCGCCTCGTGCTCGCAGATTTCCATGCCGCTGGCGGCAGCACCGATACGGAACCCGCCTTCCTCCTGCACGATCCGGCCCATGTCCGGTATCCGCTTGATGTCGACCAGCAGCGCCGGCTCGATCATGTCCATTTCCATCTGGACGACGACGTCCGTGCCGCCGGCAAGCACCCGCGCGGGGCCCTCGGCTGCTACCAGCAGTTTGACCGCGTCGGCCAGACTGCCCGGCGCTTCAAAACGAAGATCAGGCATTTTCTCTCCCAGGTTGATAGTCATTGGTTGGCGTCCATCATGGCGCAGAACGGCCCGTGAGCCAAGCCTGAATGCACCCGTATTCCCGGCGGTCGCCATCGCAGCGGAGATTCGCCGCAGCGCCAGTCTGCGTGCGCTCTACAGCCGGGGTCACAGCTTGCTACTGGCGTGCACCGCCTCGCCGAAAGCCCGGAAAAGCGCGCCGTTCACAGCATTGGTTTGCGGATTGTATTCGGCGTGCCACTGCACCCCGAGCGCAAAGCCCGGCGCATCGGCTATCCGGATCGCCTCGATCGTCTCGTCCTCGGCAACGCCCTCGACAATCACCCGCTCGCCACGGCGGATGATCCCCTGCCCGTGCAGCGAATTGACGAACACCCGGTCGGAACCGAATATCTTCGCGAACACGCCGTCCGGCGTCAGATGTACATCGTGCCGCTCGGCGAACAGCACATCCGGGTCGGGATGCATCTCGCCGTTTTCCAGCCGCTGCATGCGATGGTTCATACGCCCCGGCAATTCACGGATTTCCGGATGCAGCGTGCCGCCAAAGGCCACGTTCATCTCCTGGAAGCCGCGGCACAGGCCGAGCAGCGGAATGCCCCGCTCGACACAGACCCGCACCAGTTCCAGCGCCAGTTCATCCCGTTCCTCGTCAAACGGCTCGTGCTTGGCTGTCGGCTCCTCGCCGTAGAAGCGCGGATGCACATTGGCCCGTCCCCCGGTCAGCACGATCCCGTCCACACAGGCCAGCAGCGATTCGATGTCGGTAATCTGCGCGGAAGCGGCGAACATCAGCGGCATCGCTCCCGTGACATCGGCAACCGCACGCAGGCTCTTGTCGCCTGCCCCCTGCATCAGGAACCGGTCCTCAATCTTGTAGGAATTGCCGATCACACCGATTACCGGCTTGCTCATATCGATCTCCGCACGGCGCTTCACAACACGCCGCCATGCTTGCTTCTACCGCAAATC
>JAPOIA010000049.1 GCA_029979185.1 Alphaproteobacteria bacterium
CAGGTAATCGGGCGCCCGGTAGTCTGAAAGGTGTACGGCTTTACCGGTATCAGTACGCATGAATGGCCTCGGGGGGTTAGTCAGAAATGTGGATATATCGGAATGGAAAGCAGGCCACTTGCCGCCGCATCTGGACCTGCGTCCGGTCCCAATGGTACTATACCGTCGAAATAGTACAATCTGCAGGTTTTTAAAGACCGGATGCAGTTGCAGCGGTCAATGGGTTCGGTGTCACGTTTGAGGCTCGCAAATGCCCAGGGCTCGCCGAATTGACGCAGATAGCGCCGGCCGGTGATCTTCCAGCGTCCCTGCAAGGCGTCCGTACAGATGGAAAATCGCAGGTTGTATTGCCGCGCCCAGCGCAATCGCCGCTGCAATGTCCGGTTCCTTGATGGCGATGTCTCCCCGCTCGCAGGCCTGGCGCATGATGGAGGAAACCGCCTCGACCGGATTGCCGCTGAACCCGATATGCCGCAGATGATTGTGCTGGTTGATCAGGATGAATGTGAAGACGTCCGGCTGCTCGTCATAGAGACGGCACAGCAAGGCGATGAGGTCGTCGAGGATGGGCGCAAAGCTCTTGTGCGCACCGGCGATAGCCTCTATTTCGTCCGCAAGGGCGCGATAGTGGCGTGCAAAAACGGCCTGGGCGATATCATCCTTCGAGGGGAAGTGGCGATACAATGCGGCATCGGCCACACCCACAGCCGCCGATATATCCTTGATCGACGTCGCATCGTATCCCTTGTGCGCGAACAGACGTAATGCTTCGGCAAGGATTTTCTCCCGGGTGGCAGCGCCATCGCGGCGGCGACGTTTGGGAGCGGTTGTGGTACTCATCATGCCGTCTCCTTCGACTTGACGGTATCTGTGACCAGTTTGCCAAGGCCAACATAATCGGTCTTGCCAGAGCCAAGCAGTGGCATTGCCGGGACGACCATTACTTCAGAGGGCATCATCAGTTCGGTAGCGCCGCGCTCGCGCATATAGTTCTGCACTTCGGCGCGGGTCGCGTCCTTCTTCGTGGTGACCATAACAAGCCGTTCGCCCTTGCGCGCATCCGGAACAGCGACGACTGCCGGAAGATTGTCTGGCCACAGGCCGGCGCATTGCGCCTCGACGCTGGCCAGCGACACCATCTCACCCGCGATCTTGGCGAAGCGCTTGGCGCGGCCCTTGATCGTGACGAAGCCCTCGGCATCGATATTGACGATATTACCCGTGTCGTGCCAGCCGTCCGGGGTCGCTTCCAGCTCGCCCGGTTCGTCGATGCGATAATATCCCATCATGATATTGCCGCCACGCACGCTCAGCCGTCCGCCTTCCTCAATGCCTGGAACCGAATCAAGCCGCGCTTCGATACCTGGCAGCAGGCGTCCGACAGAGCCGCTCTTGTTGAACATCGGCGTATTGACGGCCAGGACGGGCGCTGTTTCGGTAACGCCGTATCCTTCCAGAATACGCAGGCCGAATTTTTCCGCATAGGTCTTGCGCGTGGTTTCTTTTACCGCTTCCGCACCCGCCACAATATAACGCAGCGACCGAAGATAATAGGAATTGGCCGTGCGCGCATAGCCGTTGAGGAATGTATCGGTTCCGAAAAGCACCGTCGCATTAGTTGCGTAAATAAGTTCCGGAATTATGCGGTAGTGCAGGGGGGATGGATAGAGGAAGCACTTTAGCCCAGACAGGACGGGTAGCAGCATGCCACCGGTCAGGCCGAAGGAATGGAATACCGGCAACACGTTGAATACGATATCGGTCGGTGTAATGTCGAATCGCGCAAATATCTGCGCGATATTCGAGTTGAAGTTGCGATGAGAGAGTACCACGCCCTTTGGCGTTCCCTCGGAGCCCGATGTGAACAGGACGACGGCAGCATCGTCCGGCGAGCGCTTCTCAAGTTGCCGTCCCGCGTCGAGGAAGCCGCGCAGCTTGTCGCTGGTGCGAATGGTTTCGCGAACATCCTCAAGATAGACCAGCAGCACGTCCTTGCCGAGCTCTTCCGCGACGGCGGTCAGTTTCGCCTTCTCGATGAAGGCGCGCGAGGTCAGCACCGTAGTAATTCGGGCCGCGGTGCAGGCGGATTTCAGGTTGATGGCGCCGGCAGTGTAGTTGAGCATGGCGGCAACACGGCCCGCAGCCTGCACGGCAAAGAATGTGACGGCAGCGCCATTGGCATTCGGCAGCATCAGTCCGACGCATTCCCCCGGCTTGGTAAGATGCATGATCTTCCGCGCCAGGACGGCCGCACCCAGTTGCAGCTTACGACCGGATAGCCTGCCGCCAATCGGATCTTCGAGCAGCGCCTTCGAACCGCCCACGCGGCTTACGGCTTGCGCAAGCGCCTGTGTCAGGGTGTGGTCCTTGGGAGTGGTCTGGTAGATCAGGTTCGACATGACATCGTAGAGCGCCGATCCGGCGGCCTGGCGGCGCTTGCGGCCAACCAGCCCGGGGTCGATTTCCAGTTTCTGCGGTTCAAGGAAAGTCACGCGAACTCTCGGAAACAGGGCTCGCTTGACGAAGTCGCCGGGTACGCGCGACAGATAGGTACGTTCCAGGCCTTCCAGCCGTACCGGTACGATCATCGCCCCCGCCTTGTCTGCGATCATGGCAGCGCCGTCATAGACTTTCATCAGCGATCCGGTGACGGTCAGGCGACCTTCCGGGAAGATGACCAGGCTTTCGCCGTTCTGTACTTCCTTGATCAGACCGCGTGTCGAGAGCGGGCGGGTGGGATCCATCGGGAAACATTTGGCAATACCGAGGAACGGCTTCACCCACCAGGCTTTCGCGATGTTCCAGTCGATGGCGAATACCGGCTTCTTGTCGAGCAGCGAAAGGATGACGGGCGCATCGAGAAACGAGACATGGTTCAGTGCAATCACGCAATTGTCGCCTGCCTTAGCAATGTTCTCCATGCCCTTCACTTCCATTCGGAAGAGAAGGCGGAACAGGACATTGAGGAAATCGGCCATGAAATTGCCGGGCAGAATGCGGAAAAACACAACAGCAGCGGCAAGATTCAGGATCGCCAGCAGGCCAAGCAGCAGCGGTTCGGAAAGGCCCGCGAATTGCAGAACGGCTGTTATCAGCGAGCCGCCAACGATAAAGACGCCGATGACGATGTTGACGGCAGCCACGACGCGCGCGCGGCGGTCCTCACCGGCCCAGGCCTGAACCGCAGCGAAGGCCGGCACGACAAACAGGCCGCCGGCTGCTGACAGGCCAACCACGTCAATGACCACCCGCATCCCGGTTGTGCCGCCAAAGAATTGCGAGAGGCCGATCGTTCCGGTTGCCTGGCCCAGTCCGCTGGTGGCGAACGCAAGATCGCACAGGAACAGGCCCATCAGGGCCGCCGCGACAGGCACCGGCAGCAATATGATCCGGCCATGCGCGATTATCGCAGCGAGGATGGAACCGGCCGCAATGCCGATCGCAAACAGGGCGCTTATCGCAGTCTGCACCTCGAAGCCGCCGCCTGTGCGCTCTTTGACGATAACAGGAATAAGGGCAAGGGCTATCGCTCCGGTCATCCAGAACCAGCTAACAGCCAATCCGCCGTTCCATAGCCGGCTCTCGGATTTCAGGTCGCGCACCATCGCCCATGTCGAAACAAGGATATGGCGATTAACTTCCAGGCCGGGGGCGGCAACGCCGGTGGCCGGGATGTAGCGGCTGGTCAGCCAGCATGCGATGGCCACGGCCATTAGCTGCAGAGAAATCATGATCGGCGCGCTGTGATTTGCGGCTGCATATGCGCCGGCGGCAAGGCCGCACAGGATTGCGACGAATGTCGCGCCCTCAACCAGCGCATTCGCTGCTGGCAGTTCTCTGGTTTCCAGATGGTCGGGCAGTATGCCGTATTTGATGGGTCCGAACAGAGCCGCGATAACGCCCAGTCCGAACAGGGCAAGGTAGAGCAGGGCGACCGATGACAACACAAAGCCCGCCGCTGCGATCATCTGCACGAATATCTCGCTGAACTTCAGCCTGCGCGTGATAAGCGCCTTGTCGCTGGCGTCGGCGATCTCGCCACCCAGGGCGGACAACACTATCGACGGCAGTATGAAAATGCCGACGGCGAGGGTGATGAGCATGCCTGACCGTTCCTCGCCGAGCTGGAACAGAATCAGCATCGCCAGCATGTTGCGGACGAAATTGTCGTTGAAGGCGGACAGGAACTGCGTCCAGAACAATGGTGCGAAACGGCGCGATTTCAGAAGGGACAGGAACATGTAAGGCTCCACGGTAGATAAGGCATTAAATATTAGTGAATACTAACTAACATAAATGGAAGGAACAGGCAATATCCATTTCCGGGCGATGCCAAAGGATCTGATTCTGGTTAAGAAACAGGATATTGGAGGAACGAATTCCTGTCCTGCAGCGCTTGTCTGCCCGCGGGCTACCCGCCGGAGAGGCCGTTGCGTGGGGGCAGCCGCTGTTCCAGTTGCGCCACCTGTTCCCGAAGGGCGCGCAATTCCGTCAATACATCCAGATTGGTGACAGGCGTGGTTATCGGCGGCGGTTCTCCGTCAGGCCCTTCAGCATCGCTCTTCGCCATGGCTGCTTCCCGTGCTGCCTGACCTTCCGATTCAAGTGCCGATACTACGACGCCGATGAACAGGTTCAGAGCGGTGAAGGCGGTTACGAGCACGAACGGCACAAAGAACAGCCAGGCATAAGGATGCTGCGCCAGCACCGGGCGCATGATGTTGCTGGACCAGGAGTCTAGCGTCATGACCTGGAAAAGCGAGATGAGGGAAGCGCCAAGCGTGCCAAAGAACCGGTCCTTTTCCGGGCCGAATTCGACATCGCCAAAGAGCTTGGTCGCCATAACCGCCCCGACGTAGAAGATCAGCCCAAGCAGCAGAACGATCGATCCCATGCCGGGCAGGGCGCTTATCAGCGCCGTCACCACCCGCTTTAGGGATGGCACTGCCGTTATCAGGCGCAGGGCGCGCAGGATTCGTAGCGAACGAAGTACCGACAGGTTTTCCGTCGCAGGTGCTAGCGCGACTGCCACGACGACAAAATCGAAGACATTCCAGCCGTCCTTGAAGAAGCTTAGCCGCTTGACCCACAGACGGGCGGCCAGTTCGGCGACGAAAAAGCTCAACAGGGCGGTGTCGATGATATGCAGGATGCGGCCCCATTCGGCCATGATCGTCTTGCTGGTTTCCAACCCCAGCGTGACTGCATTCACCATAATGAGCGTCAGGACGATACGCTCGGCGTAGGGATGCGCGAGAAGGTTGCGTAGTAGGGCGGTCATGGAAGCTCGGCTGCCGGGCGCTGGGGATTGGTCAACTGCTGCGTACCCTCCGGATCGCAGCGCAGGCACAATATGTTCACTGGTGGCTGGCAGCCAAGGGTGGGGAACAAAAAAAGCAGCGTCAGGCTGGTATGTTTCTACAGCTTTCCACCGCGCCTGACACAGGCATCTATGATGCGCGCCCGCACCTTGCGGCTCAGCGATCCCCGCTTGTATTTTTCTTCCGATTTTGCCCGGCAAATGCGTACAAGATTGCCGCTTTTTCGGGCGCCGCCGCGCTCCCTGTCGGTTTGCGCCAGCGCATCAGGGCCATATGCTGAAAGCACCAGAGCGGCAGCTAGCTCCGGCACGAGAGGGTTCCTGATCATGCAAGCCTCCATAAAAAGCAGATAAATGCGCCTCCGCAGTCAGCATCCATCGCTGCCGATCTCTCCAGCCCCGCTATTTTGCCGCGACTGGTTCGGGCGTCTCGTCTTCCATAACGACCTGCCAGCGCTCGGCATGCGGAACCATTCCCTCCCCTGTGCGTAGCCGTCCGTAATCGAAAGCAGGCCTCAGGTCGCGCGGCGACCTGCCCGTCTCCGCGAAGGTTTCGGCTGCCTCTATCATCTGACGCCGGAAATGGATCACCGCCAGATCGCTGGCGCCCAGATGTTCCTTCGACCGGTCGCAGATCGGTCCCATGCTTTCGTGAACGGCGATATCTTCCATGTTGATGCCGTGGATGCCAGAGAAGCTTTCGCCGCGCATCATTGCCTCGCGGTTCTGCATCCAGTTGTTTTCGCGCTGCCGGATGGAGACGAAATTCTCGTCCAGGTCGGTACCGACATGCAGGCCCATGTTGGCGTCGTATTGTTTGATCGTCGCCTCGTCGATGGCTCCATCGCGTTTCCAGACAACATAGTTGAACATCGTATTGTGATCGTCAATGGGCACGAAGAATTGCATCGATCCCCAGCCCTTGGCAGCGGGAATCATCGAGGCGTTCGGGACGACGAAAAGCGTCGTTCGCACATATTTGTTCTTGTCCGCATCCAGGACGGGCTTGCGTATTGCCGCATAGCGGAAGCCATAGGGCATGGTCTCGACATCGAGTTTCGGTGCACCGTCGTTCGACGGGCGCGAAAGATGCTCCCCCTTGCCGTGTTCTGTCACCGCGCCGACCGTGTTACTCGCGCGAATGCCGTTGGAATGCAGGTAATTGGAATGCGCCGAATCAATAGCTCCTTCCAGGCACTGCGCCCAGTTAGCGTTTTCGCGTGCCCGCAGGTGCAGTATCTGCGTATCGGGGTAGCGTGTGAATTCGAAATTCGGCAGTGGCGGTTCTTCTTCCGCAGGGCCAAGGTAAGCCCAGACCAGCCCGCCAGCTTCAGCAACCCTGTAGTTGGCGAAAGTGATACGCTCATGCATCGTGCTGTCTTCGCCTTCCGCCGGCGTCTCCAGCACCTTGCCCTGCGCACTCATAAGCCAGCCGTGATAGATGCAGCGCAGTCCACAATCTTCGTTTCGGGCCAGAACCAGGGATGCGCCGCGATGCGGGCAGAATTCGTCGATCAGACCGAGGTTACCGTCCGGGGCGCGCCAGGCGACGAGGTCTTCGCCAAACAGGCGCACACGTTTCGGCGCTCCGCCAGCGGCCAGATCCTTCGCTGACAGAACCGGCATCCAGTAGCGCCGCATCAATTGTCCCATTGGGGCATTGCCCTCAACGCGGCAAAGCGTTTCGTTCTTCTCCCTGGACAGCATATGGAATGCTCCTTGGTTGGTCTGTTCGCATTCGCAGCACAGGTTGCCGCGATGCGCGTGCGAGATCAAGTGTCAGATGGCCTCACTCACGCCAGGCCGAAATTGCTGGCGTAAACGGCGCGAATGGCCTGCATATCCTCGGCGTTGAGGGGAGCGAAATCCGACGTTGAGGCAATTTCCTCAAACTGCGCATAGTCGGAAAAGCCGCCGACTACTGTGGAAACAGCCGGGTGCGCCAGCGCAAACTGATAGGCTGCGATCGGCAGGGTGCGCGGTGGACGGTGCAGGAAGGCAAAGGCTGCGCCGCGGCTCGCCTCGGGCCGGAAACTCTCCGGATTGCGGGTATAGATGCCACCGGCATGGACATGGCGGGCCGTCGGGCCGGGTTGCGCCACCAGCCAGGTCAGCGCGCCGCCAGCAAGCGGACGGATCACGGCAACGCCGACGTCGTGCTCGCCGGCGAATGTGACGATCCCGCCGTAGTCATCGTAATGGGGACCGAATTTGACTCCCTCAGGCATATCCATGCCGGCAGTCGGATTGACCATATTATACCAGCAGTTGATCGCCCCGTAGTGGCCGCTGGCGAGGACGATTCTTACCGCAGCCGGTTCGGCGTTTTCGCAGGTGAAGCCGAAATGCACCGCCTTGCCGGCCTTGCGCACCCGCTCCAGCCCTTCCAGCGCCGGTCCAAGCATGTCTTCCGGCGTCAGCGGCAGCCAGTGCGCAGCGCCAGGATCACGCTCACTGCGTGGCGGATTGTGGATCATCAGGACATCGACATGATCGCGCTGCAGGCGCTGCAGGCTGGCATCCACGGATTGGACGATCCGCCCGGCAATATCGTCTACATCGTCCGGCATGATTTCCACCTTCGTGGAAACGAAAACCCCGTTTACCGCCTTCGGACCGAGTTGCTTCAGTGCCGCGCCGAGATTGCTTTCAGCAACCCCCTTGCCGTAGTCCGGCGAGGTATCGAAGAAATTGATCCCCGCATCAACGGCCTGTGCGAGGGTGCGCTCACGCTCCGATGCCTGCGCATTCATCATCAGCCCGGCATTGTCGCCGGTGCCGAAGGAGATTTCCGAGATTTCCAGTCCGGTCTTGCCCAGCCGGCGGTATTTCATGACGTTCTCCTGGCGTTCCCCGCGCGGATATGCTCCCGCTGCATAAAATTCCCAATTCCCTCTTGCCCTTTTTCGGCTCTGGCGACAAGTTGCGGGCGAAGTCAGCGTCCGCGGCCGGTGTGGCGCTGTATCGCTCGAAATTGCATTTGCGGAGGAACACATGCGTTATCTGCACACTATGGTCCGGGTGAAGGACCTCGACGCCTCGCTGGACTTTTACTGCAACAAACTGGGCCTGGAAGAGGTGCGCCGTGTCGAGTCCGAGCAGGGCCGTTTCACGCTGATCTTTCTGGCGGCTCCCGCCGACAAGCAGGCTGCGGAAGCAACCCGTGCGCCCTGTGTAGAACTGACCTACAACTGGGATCCGGAAGACTACAAGGGCGGGCGGAACTTCGGTCATCTGGCCTATCAGGTCGACGACATCTACGCGCTTTGCGAAAAGCTGCAAAAGGGCGGAGTGACCATTAACCGTCCGCCGCGCGACGGGAAGATGGCCTTTGTCCGCTCTCCTGACAATATCTCCATCGAACTGCTGCAGAACGGCGATCCGCTGCCGTCGAAGGAACCATGGGCGTCGATGCAGAACACCGGCGAGTGGTAAGCGCGAACAGCGTATCGACCGGCTTCTCCTGCCCATTGTCGCGTGTGGGGGAAAACCGTACGCATATGCGTTGGCTTGAAGGGCCGGTGTGTCCGTTCCGGTCGACGGTGGGGTAAGAAACTCGCTGACACGCCATGCGCAGCTGCATGGCAGCGTTGCGCGCTGCGGTATCTTCTGGTCTATTCTCTGCGAACCAATTGCAGAAAATACGGGAAACGACCATGACCGATCGCGCCAATACCGCTGTCCATATCGCCTATGAAGATATGCGTGAATGGCTTGAAAATGCAGAGCGCCTTGGGGAGGTGCGTCATATCAAGGGCGCGAGCTGGCAAGAGGATATTGGACTTGCAGCGGAGGCGGTTCTGGCGGCCGAGCATGGTCCTTGCGTTGTTTTTGATGAGGTTCCCGGCTGCCCAAAAGGCTTTCGCCTGCTGTTGAACGTGTTTGCCGGCAACCGCCGCAACATGACGCTCGGCATGCCCGACCACTATGACAAGTGGGAAATGTCTGATGGCTTCCGCAAGGCGTTTCTCGAAAATCCCCAAAATATCAAGCACGAAATCGTCAAGGACGGGCCAGTGCTGGAAAATGTTCTGACCGGCGAGGATATCGACGTCACGAAATTTCCCTCGCCTGTCTGGCACGAGAAGGATGGCGGCCGGTATATCGGAACGGGAACCTATTCCATTACCCGCGACCCGGAAGAAGGCTGGCTGAATGCCGGCGCCTATCGCGCTCAGTTACATGACAAGACCAGCGTCGGCATGCTGATCGCCCGCGGTCATCACGGCCACGTCCATCGTGAGAAATATTTCGCGAAAGGCGAGCCGATGCCTGTCGCCATGGTGCTGGGCGGCGATCCACTGGTGTTCTTCTATGGCGGCACCGAGGCGCCCTATGGCGTATTCGAGCTTGATATCGTTGGGGGCATGCGCGGCAAGCCGGTCAAGATGGTGGAAGGGCGTTTCACCGGTCTGCCTTTTCCTGCCAATGCCGAAATCGTGCTCGAGGGTTTTGTCTATCCGGACAAGACCCATCTGGAAGGGCCATTCGGTGAATGGACCGGCCACTATGCCGGCGGTGCGACACAAGTGCCGGTACTCGACATCAAGGCGATTTATCATCGCAACGATCCGATCCTGCATGGCGTGCCGCCAATGGGCGGCGGGCCGGACGAGATGGCCCGCTATCGCGCGGTTATGCGTTCGGCAATGATAAAGCAGAACCTTGTCGGCGCCGGCGTAGGCGGTGTGCACCAGGTCTGGTGTCACGAAGTCGGGGCCTCGCGACTGCTGCATGGCGTGTCGATCAAGCAGAGCCATCCGGGACATGGTGTGCAGGCCGGTGTCGTCGCCGCACAATGCGGCGCGGCAGCCTATGCAGCGAAATATGTCATTGTCGTCGACGATGATGTCGACGTCACCAACCTCGAGCAGTTGCTCTGGGCGATGTGCACGCGCACCGATCCGAAGCAGTCGATCCAGTTTCTGGAAGGAGTGTGGGATTCTCCCGCCGATGCGCGGCTGACGCCGGAACAGCGCGCTGCCGGCGACATGACCCATTCGATGTGCATCATCGACGCCTGCCGCCCGTTCCGCTGGCGCGACAATTTCCCGCCGAGCAATGCTCCCAGCGCGGAAGTTGCCCGCAAGGCGAAGGAAAAATTCGGCTGGTTGCTCTCAGGAAAGGACGGGCCGGAAGAGTAGGTCTTCGGCAATGTCTGTCGGGTAGGGCCTGTATCCTGATATTGCTGTGCGAGGTCATTTTCGATCGCGCGCAGCGACGGCTTGTCCGGGTTCTCTATGGGAACAGATGGTTTGTCGCCGCTATTCAGCGAAGCAGCTTGCCTTCCACCCAGCCAGCCACCTGAAACAGCCGGCTGTCGCCGTGCAGCCTGCCGGCAAACTGTACGCCGATAGGCATGCCGGCCGGCCCCTTCATCAGCGGCAAGGTGATGCAGGGAACATAGAGCGCTGTCCATGGCCGGTTGATGATCGGATTGCCCGTGCTCTCCAGCCCGAGCGGCGCCTCGCCGGGGGCGGCCGGCGTCAGCACGGCGTCGTACCCCTTGTCGGCCATGAACTGTTCGAACAGCGCACGGCACCGGGCTATCGTCTGCAGGGCGGTTTCGTATTTTTCGAACGGCGTTGCTCGAGCCGTTTCGAAAAGCTTGTGCAGATCGACTGAACATTTATCCGGGAAATTCATCCGCTCATGGGTCAGTGCGCGGTAGCCTTCGAAGCACATCACATCCCACTGGGCATCCGCCAGGCCGTCGAATTCGGGCGGCAAGGCAACGTCCTCGACGGTTGCGCCTAACTCTCGCAATTGCCGGGCGACATCCGACAGGCGTTCCAGCGTCGAAGCTTCCGCAGCTTCCCACTCCTTCGTCCGGCAGACGGCAAGGCGCGGGGCGCCGGAAAGCGGTGCGGGATTGAGAAACGGCCGGCCTGCAGAACCTTCCGCAAACAGCCCGACGTCGTCGACGCGCTTTCCGAACAGACCGACCGTATCGAGCGATTCCGCGACCAGTTTCAACCCCGCGCGCGGGATCGCGCCGAACGTTGGTTTATAGCCGATGATACCGCAATAGGATGCCGGTCGAATGGTCGAGCCTGCTGTCTGCGTGCCATAGGCCAACGGGACCATTGCTGCTCCGACGGCAGCCACAGATCCGCTGGATGAGCCGCCTGGCGTGCGCGCCGTATCATGAGGATTGCGCGTTTCTCCGGGATGCAGGGTCGCGAATTCCGTCGTGACGGTCTTGCCGAGAACAATGGCCCCCGCGCTGCGCGCCAGGGCGACACAGGCCGCGTCACTGGCTTCCCTGTTTCCGGCATAGATCGGGCTGCCGTACTCGGTAGGCAGATCATGGGTGACGAACACGTCCTTGACGCCCATCGGAACCCCCAGCAGAGGCCGGTTGTCCTTGTTTGCATCAATGGCTGCCGCCTGTTTCAGGGCGATTTCCGGATCGAAATTGCGCCAGGCGCGAACATTGAGGTCCAGCTTCTCGACATTATCCAGAAAGCATCTGGTTACGCGCTCTGCCGACCATTTGCCGCTACGAATACCATCCGCGATCTCACGGACCGGCAATTGATCAATTCCAGATGTATCGCTCAAATGTTTCCTCCTGGCTTGTTTTTACGGTGACAGCCGCCATTTCCAGCAGTCTGCGGGGTCGCATTCTACTATCGCCGGCCGGATTTTCCGCCGCCGGTCCATCCCGGCGGCGGTTCGCTGGTCCAGCCACCTGCAAACGGACCCTGGCTTTCCTGATCGTAGCCGCCCGGTCCATAGCCGCTGTCGTATTCCCCTCCAAACGAAGGATCCGCGCCCTCTCCGCCAAAACCGTCGTCGTCTTGCGGCGCATTTGGATGGCTGAATCGCAGAAGGTCCGGCCGGCCCGAATGGCCCGCCACATCAAAAGCGACCTTTGCTGCACGCCGCAGGTCCATCCGGCATTCGGCGACCAGAATGCTTTCGCCAACTGCCGGCCCGGCAATGATCTCGCCGCGCGGATCGACGACAACGCTGTCGCCGGTCAGTTCGCGGGTGAGCAGGGAGCGGTACTTTTCCGGGATATCATTCTTGAACATGGTGCCTGAGGCGCTGATGACATAGGCGCCTGCCTGCGCGGCGAATGCGCGGGCGGTCAGATGCTGGCGTGGCCAGGGTACGGATAGCGGCTGTGGGATGGCGGTTTCCGCCCCCGGCCATGCCATGACATGGAACTGGGTTCCCTGTTCAGCCAGTGCATAGGCCGGCAGCATCATCTGGTTGTCCCAGCCGCTGAGGGCGCTGACAAGACCGTATCCCCGATCATGCACGCCAAGGCCCGCGGTGTCCGCATCGCCCCAGACGGCGCGTTCGTGTAGGCTTGCCTTAAGCTTGCGGTCTTTTGCAAGGACGCGTCCCTCGCCACCGATAACCAGTTGTGTCGAATAGATCGTGCCCTGAGTGATCGGATCGCGTTCGGCAATGCCGATGATAACGTCGATGCCGCGTTCTCCGGCAGCATCGCACAGGGCCTGCACCTGCGGGCCGGTCGTGTCTATAGCCTGCTGAAGGTAGGCGGAGGAGATTTCCCACCACAGGTCTGAACCGGACGAAGCAAAGCTATGCATCGGGTAGCCGGGAATCCAGCCTTCGCCGAAGGCCGCGAGAACGGCGCCGGTATCTGCGGCCTCGCCGATCAGTTGAACCGCCTTGTCGGTGCTGGCTTGCGCATCGAGAAATACGGGCGAGGCCTGAACAATGGCGACGCGAACGGAATCACTATCGTCGGACAAGGAAGTCTCCAGCAATAAGCAGCGTTACGGGCTAGGCGGCAGGCGCCAGTCAGCGGCCCGGTGGTCGGGCAGGCGC